>JANLXP010000867.1:0-1257 GCA_031365165.1 Alphaproteobacteria bacterium | reverse complement strand
CGCACCGCGCCCCCACGGTTCGCGCGTGAGCACAGCCTCCTTCTCGGAGATTTCGTGCGTCGTTTTGCAATACCCCGCACACATACCGAACGACGTTGTCGAAGCAACCTTCGTGATACCCGCAGACTTCACAGCGCCGCTCTCGCACGCCGCCAAGCCAAGCGCGACGACGACCAATCCGAGACGCAGGACAAAGCTCATGACAAATCTCCCGATGTTCGAAGCCAGCGTACGTCAGAATTGCGGCCAATCTTCGCTCAATTTACCGAAAAATAATCGTAGTTCGTAACCGACCCTAAGAGCGCGGCTGCGTAACCTGTGAGCGGATAGGGGAAATGGGGCACTTCGTGCGCAGTCTTGGGCAAACGTACTCGCAGGAAAAACGGCGCAAACCGTTTGCGCCCGCGCTTGCCGTTGCCTTCGTCGCGGGCCTATCGATGACGACCGCGGGCTGCGCGCACTTGTTCGATTCGCCTGAACAAGCGGCACCAAAGCAACCCGTACCCAAGCCCGCGCTGACAAAGGCTGCGCCGGTTACGCCCGAACAACGGGCTGAGGCAAAAGCCTTGCACGCGGTCGCTCTGAACCAGATGGGTCGCGGCGCCTTTGGCCCGGCGACATCGAACTTGACGCGCGCCACAAGGTTGGATCCCACGAACGAACAGATCCGCCGCGATCTCGCGCGCGCGAATCGCGTTCGCACTGCCGTCGGCGCAGGCGAAACGCCGTCGCGCAGCACCGCAAGCGACTAAATCCACGCGTCCAGCGATCAGCGCGCGCATTGCACGCGGCTATGCGTCACGTGACGGCACGCACCGCAATTCGATGATGAAATTTTGTTCAACTCATTGTTGCTGATTGCGTAAGACGCGCTCTTGCGCGCGACGACCCCAAGGGCGAGTCTTGCGCGATGCAGAACATCGCGATCTTCGAAAAGCTGCGCGCACTGCTGGCACGCAAAGAAGTGCCGCTGCCGATGGTGCGCGGCGATGCCGAGTTGATTCCGTTCGCGCGCAAGCGCGCGCCGCGGACCATTGCGTTCGCGTTGCAAGGCGGCGGCGCGCATGGCGCGTTCACGTGGGGCGTGCTCGACCGCGCTCTGGAAGAAGGTTTGGGCATAGAAGCCATCAGCGGCACCAGCGCTGGCGCGATCAACGCGGCAGTCTTGGCATCGGCTCATGCGCAAGGTGGCGCACCTTACGCGCGCACACGGCTCGCCGCATTCTGGCAAGCCCTGGCGCAGGTCGCGCGGCTGAG
>JANLXP010000866.1:0-12193 GCA_031365165.1 Alphaproteobacteria bacterium | reverse complement strand
GATTTTCTTGGCGAACCGCATGGCGGCGCGCTTAGGCCATGGCTTCGGGGGGTTATTGTTGAACACTTGGGGGGCGTATGTTTTTGGTACGGCCCCCGCGTCGTCGGCGTCTACGCGCACCCGGTCGCGGACAAGTCGTCGCCCGTGTTGATTCGCGCCGACGCGACAATCTTCGCGCTCGGCGGCGTCGGCGGCCTCTACGAAGTCACCACGAACCCGCCGCAAGCGCGAGGCCAAGGCGTCGGCATGGCCGCCCGCGCTGGCGCAATAATTGCCGACCCGGAGTTCGTGCAGTTCCACCCGACCGCGATCGCGATCGGCCGCGACCCGGCACCGCTTGCCACGGAAGCATTGCGCGGCGAAGGCGCAATCCTGCTGAACGACCGCGGCGAACGCTTCATGGTCGCCGCCCACAAGGACGCCGAGCTCGCACCGCGCGACGTCGTCGCCCGCGGAATCTTCCGCGAGATCAAGGCGGGCCGCAAAGCGTTCCTCGACACCCGCGAGGCGATCGGCGCACGCTTCCCCGAAGCGTTCCCGACCGTGTTCGAATACTGCATGTCGGCCGGCATCGACCCACGCGTGCAGCCGATCCCCGTCGCCCCCGCCGCGCACTACCACATGGGTGGCATCGCGGTGGACGAGCACGCACGCACGAGCCTCGAAGGCCTTTGGGCCATCGGCGAGTGCGCGTCGACCGGCGCCCACGGCGCAAACCGCCTCGCCTCGAACTCGCTGCTCGAAGCCATCGTGTTCGGCGCCAGAGCGGCAGCCGACGTGGAGCGCATCGTGCACCGCCATCAAGCTGAGCCCGATCACCTGACGCCACCCGCGGCTGGCGCGCCCGCGAACGGCCCCGCCGTGACGAAGCTGCGCATGACGATGACGTTGAACGTCGGCCTCGAACGCAACGCGACCGACCTCATCAGCGCGCTCGCCACCATCGCTCAACTGGAAAAGACAAACGCCGCCGATCCCGACCTTCGCAACATGGCGGCAACCGCAAGCTTGATCGCAGGCGCAGCGTTGAACCGCACCGAAAGCCGCGGCGGCCACTTCCGCAGCGACTATCCAACGGCCGATCCGGCCCAAGCCAAACGCACGTTCGTGACGCTGGCCGAAATACGCGCCACCGTCGCCCTCGCCGTGCAGGAAACGAAAGCCTCCGCCCAGCTCAAGGCCGTCAGATGACCGCAAAGACGCCCGTCGTAGCCGTCGAGCCGTTGTCGCCCTTGCTGATCGAACCCGCGGTCCGCGCTGCGTTGCTGGAAGATTTCGGCCGCGCCGGCGACCTCACCACGCAAGCGACAATTCCGGCCCACGCCACCGCGCACGGCATCATCGCCGCACGCGAACCCGGCCGCATCGCGGGCCTGGACTTCGCACTGACGGCGTTCCGCCTCATGGACCCAGCAATCAAAGTCGCGGTCCGCGGACCGGACGGATCCGACGTTGTTCGTGGCGACATCGTCGCGATCGTCGACGGCCCCGCGCGCCCGATCCTCACCGGCGAACGCGTCGCGCTAAACTTCTTAGGCCGCCTCTCCGGCATCGCGACCGCAACGGCCACACTCGTGACGCTCTGCCAAGGCACCAAGGCCCGCGTCGTCTGCACCCGCAAAACCACGCCGGGCCTGCGCGCGTTCGAAAAATACGCCGTACGCTGCGGCGGCGGCCAAAATCACCGCTTCGGTCTCGATGACGGAATCCTGATCAAAGACAACCACATCGTGGCTGCGGGCGGGATCGCGAATGCGATCAAGGCAGCCCGCGCCCACGCCGGCCACATGGTCCACGTCGAGGTCGAAGTCGACAGCCTCGAGCAACTCGACAAGGCGCTCGAACTCGGTGCGAATTCAATCCTGCTCGACAACATGAAGCCCGACCAACTGCGCAAAGCCGTCGAACGAACCGCCGGCCGCGCCATCCTCGAAGCCTCCGGCAACGTCACCGCCGCCACGATCGCCGCCATCGCCGCCACCGGCGTCGACATCATCTCATCCGGCGCGATCACGCACTCGGCAAAGTGCTTGGATTTGGGCTTGGACTTTCAGCACAGCGTCTAAACACGCTAGTCGTCGCGATAGACCTTCTCGCGCCGTTCGTGCCGTTCTTGCGCTTCGATGCTCAGCGTCGCAATCGGCCGCGCATCGAGCCGGCGCAGGCTAATCGGATCGCCCGTGTCTTCGCAGAACCCGTACGTCCCTTCCTCAATTCGCCTAAGGGCCGAATCGATCTTCGAAATCAGCTTGCGCTGCCGGTCGCGCGCACGAAGTTCGTTCGCACGCTCCGCCTCGCTTGAAGCGCGGTCGGCCAAATCGGCATGCGGAACGGAGTCGCTGGCAAGCGTCTGCAGCGTCTCCTTCGACTCGCGCAGGATGTCGTCTTTCCATTTCAGCAAACGCTGCCGGAAATATTCGCGCTGCCGTTCGTTCATGAAGGGCTCGTCGTCAGACGGCCGGTAGTCAGCGGGTAACGAAACACCCATCAGAAGGTTCCTCCTCGGCGCGACGCAAGGCGCCAAAGTGCGGCGGACTATATTGAGGGCCCCCTATGCCTTCAACGGCAGAAAAACGAAAGAAAATTAAGCCGTTGCAACCCTGACAAACCCTCGATTCCGCATCTGCGAAATGCCTCTCAGCGCGTGCCGTTTTCTTTCCGGCGCGCGACCCGGACGCTCGCCGCAACCGTCCGGCCCCCGCGGGCCAGGTCAAATGTCAGCAACTGGCCCACCTGCGCCTCGACCACCAGCCTTTGCATCATCCGTGAGTCCCTGACCGGCGCGGCATTGATCCGCCGGACCACGTCACCGACCTTAAGCCCAGCGGCCGCTGCGGGGCCTCCTGGTGTCACGTGCTCGACGCGGACCCCGGCCCCTTCGTTGTCCAGATCGTCGACGTTCGCGCCAATCCACCCGCGCTGTACGCGCCCATGCTGGCGCAACTGCGCCACAATCGTGGCAACCGTGTTCGAGGGGATAGCAAACCCGATCCCGATCGACCCGCCGGACGGCGACAGCATTGCCGAATTCACGCCGACGACCTTGCCGTCCATATCGAACAGCGGCCCACCGGAGTTCCCGCGATTGATCGCGGCGTCCGTCTGGATGAAGTCGTCATAGAGCTCGGCGTCGAGCTGCCGATTGCGTGCGCTGATAATGCCAGCCGACACACTGCCGCCCAACCCGAACGGGTTGCCGATCGCAAGCACCCAATCGCCGGCCTTCGCCTCGTCTGAGTTGCCGAACGAAAGCGCCACAAGCGGCTTCGTCGGCTGCACACGCAAAAGCGCGATGTCGGTCTTTGCGTCACGCCCGGCGACCGTCGCCTTGAGGCGCCGCCCGTTCTGCAGCGCGACGTAGATCTCTTTGGCGCCTTCGATGACGTGATTGTTCGTCACGATCAGTCCCGCCGAATCGATCACGAAGCCCGAGCCCAACGATCGACCGCTCCGCTCGCCGGCTTCGCGTGACATCTGCCCGTCCCAAGCCGACGGCGATGGCGCAATACCGCTCTTGGCGTCAGCGGTCTCGCCGGACCGTTCGGTCGCGATGTTCACGACGCCCGGCGACAGCTTCTCGACGAGAGCCGAAAATCCGTCCGGAACCGGCTTCGCAAAAGCCTGACCGGCTGCAAGCAACAACACCGCCGCCAAGGCGGAAAACAATCTGACCAAGCGACCCCTCGCGGAAACGGCGCCGAACGCAAACGGCGCCGATCAAGTGATCGGCGCCGCGTGGTAAAGAATGGGTTTACGAGGGCAACGATCAGCGCCCGGTCTGACCTTTGCGGAAGTATTTGAAGAACGGGCTGTCCGGTGTGATCACCATCGTGGTGTTGTTGCCACTCAAGGCGCCCTCGTACGCGCGCAAGCTTCGGTAGAACTGGAAGAACTCCGAATCACGCCCATACGCATCGCCCAGGATCCGGTTGCGCTCGGCATCGCCCTCGCCGCGCAGGATGTCGGACTTCTGCGTGGCATCCGCGCGGATGATCGTCACCTGCTTGTCCGCGCCCGATGTGATCTGCTGAGCCTCTTCGTCGCCTTCGGCACGGTATTTATCAGCTTCCTGCTTCCGTTCGGATTGCATGCGCTGGAACACCGACTCTTGGTTCTGCGACGGCAAGTCGGCGCGCCGGATGCGCACGTCGACAATTTCGATGCCGAGGTCCCGCGAACTCTTCTGCATCGAGTCGCGAATCAAGTGCATGAGCTCCTCACGCTCGCCCGACAACATGTCCAACAAGGTTCGCTGACCCAAGACACCGCGTAGGCTGGAGTTCAAGAGCGAAATCAGACGCTGCCTCGCAGCCTCGTCGCTCGCCGCAGCGCGAATATATTTCACCGGATCGAAGATCCGGTAGCGCACGAACGAGTCGACGACGATACGCTTGTTTTCCGAGATGATGACTTCTTCCGCGTCGGTCTCGAGCGGCAGGATGCGTTTGTCGAACACGCGCACGTTTTGTAGAAACGGAATGATGACGGCGAGGCCCGGCTCGCGAATGGGCTCGCGCGCAAGCTCGCCGAACTGCAACACGACGGCCTGCTGGCGCTGATCGACGACGATCACGCTCATGTAAAGAAGGAACAGCACTGCAGCGATTGCAAGGCCGATAGCGGAATTGCGGTTCATGGCGTTGCTCCCGCCTCAGGCTGTGTCCGCCGCAGCTCCGGCAGCGGCAGATACGGCATCACCGGCGCATTGCCGTTGGTCTGCAAGATGATCTTGTTCGTCGAGCCCAAGACGCGCTGCATGGTTTCGAGGAACATGCGCTCGCGCGTCACCTCTTTCGCGTTCTTGTACTGATCGAGAATCGAGATGAACCGCTTCGCCTCACCGGTCGCCTCGGTGATTTGCTGCTGCTTGTAAGCCTCAGCGTCCTGAACAATCTTCGAAGCTTCACCACGCGCCTTCGGAACGACAGTGTTGAGATACTGCGCCGCTTGGTTGCGCTTTCGAATCTTGTCTTGACGCGCCGCCTGCACGTCGCGCGCCGCGTCCAGAACCTGGGGCGGCGGATTGACCTGACGGATGTTCACGCGCTCGACAGAAACGCCGGCCTTGTAGAAATCCAGTGTCGCCTGCATGATTTGTTGCACGCGGGTTTCGATCGCGGCGCGGCCGGGCGCCAGCATCACGTCGTAGCGCGATTGACCCGCCGCTTCGCGCATCGCGCTCTCGGCGACGGCCTTCACGTTTTCCTCGCCCTCGGCGACGTTCAGGCTGAACTCCGCCGCATCGCGAACGCGCCATTGCACAGTAAAATCTGTGTCGACGATGTTTTCATCGCCGGTCAACATCAGGCTCTCGCCCGGAACGTTGGACGTCGCGCGCGTATCGGGGTCTTCGGTGAAGCCGATATGAATCTGCCGCTGGCGAATATCTTGGCGGATCACGACTTCGATCGGTTGCGGAAAGCGCCAATGAAGCCCGGGCTGAAGCACACCGACCGCTTTGCCGAAACGCAGAATGACGCCGACTTCGGTCTGCTGAATGACGTAGATGCCGGTCCAAACCCACATCAACAGGATGAAGCCGCCGAGCCCGGCGAGCATCATTCCGCCTGGGGGCTGGTTCGGAAACATGTTTTTCAGCCAATCACGCGCCCGCTTGAAGACCTCATCGAGATCGGGTGGGCGCATGTTCGGGCCGCGGCCACCGCCGCCACCATTCGAGGGCCCTTGCCCCCACGGTCCACGGCCGCCGCCACCGGAATTCCATCCGCCGCCGCCGCCCTTATTATCGTTCCAAGGCATGCCGTCCTCTCATCCCGTCAGAAAACGGGTCGTGCCAAGGCGGCCGGGCGATCAAACTCACCGTACGCAAACAAGGACACATCCCTTACGAATCACGCGAAACACACCACATTGGATGTACCGTTAGGCCGGGTTTATAAGTTCCTAATGCCCACCCGCGCAACGCGTCACCGCAACAGATCGCAGAACGCGATCAACCTGCTATGTGGAGCGTCTCGAAATCGCGTCAAGGGCTAGGAAACAACAGAGTTTTTCGAATGTCGAACCTCACGCCTGACGACGTTCTGGCGGCACTGAAGTCGGTCGTCGATCCCGCACGAAATAAGGACGTTGTTGCACTTGGGATGATCCAGGGGTTGCAGGTCAAAGACGGGCACATCTCTTTCGCACTCGAGGTTGCAGCCGAAGAGGGCCGCACCAAAGAACCGTTGCGTCTCGCTTGCGAGAAAGCGGCCTTGGGGCTCAAAGGCGCGCGCTCTGTGACTGCAGTCCTAACCGCGCACAAGGCCGCCGCCCCCGCTCCAACCGGCCGCGCAGGCTCCGCGGACCGGCAGGGCCCCGCGGGGGTCAAAGCGGTCATCGCGGTTGCAAGCGGCAAAGGCGGCGTCGGGAAGTCGACGGTCGCGGTCAATCTGGCCATCGCCCTGCATCAGCTTGGCCGCAAAGTCGGGCTGCTCGACGCCGATATCTATGGCCCTTCGATCCCTCGCATGCTCGGCCTCAGCGGCAAACCGACATCGAAGGACGGAAAAATCCTGCAACCGATGCAGGCCTGGGGGCTGAAAGCGATCTCAATCGGCTCGCTGATCGAGGAAGATCGAGCGATGGTTTGGCGCGGGCCGATGGTGATGACCGCACTGACCCAACTCATCTACGACGTCGAATGGGCGCCCCTCGACGTGCTCGTCGTGGACATGCCGCCCGGCACGGGCGACGCGCAACTGACGCTGACGCAGCGCGTGCCGCTGGCCGGCGCCATCATCGTCTCGACGCCGCAGGACATCGCATTGATCGACGCGCGCCGCGGTCTTTCGATGTTCAAGCAAGTTCACGTGCCGATCTTCGGCATCGTCGAAAACATGTCGATGTTTATTTGCCCGAACTGCGGCCACGAGAGTCACATCTTCGGCCATGGCGGCGCGCGCGAAACGGCAGCCAAACTTGGCACCGATTTCTTGGGCGAGATCCCGCTCCACATCGCCATCCGCGAAACCTCCGATGGCGGCACCCCGATCACCGCGCGCGAACCCAACGGCCCGCAGGCGAAAGCGTTCATCGAACTTGCCGCCCGCGTCGCCGCCAAACTCGACGCTGGCGACACGCGTACGGCGCCGCGCATCGTCATCGAATAAAAAAGGCCGGCGCACATGCGCCGGCCCGAATTACAGATCAGCGGAATTATTCGCCCGCGACGATCGCAACCTTAACTTTCTGTCCGTCAGCAGTGGTGATTTCCCAGCTGTCGCCGGCCTTCTTGCTCGGGTCGAACGGATTGCACTGTTCCTTGCCCTTCATCGGACCGGCATCCGGCGTGATGCAGAGCTTGCCGTCCGCGTGCTTCCACTTGCCCGTGCCCTTCGTGCCGTCCGGCAGAACGACGCCCATCGTGCCGTCCTTCTTGTACGTCAGCTTCGTCACTTCGCCCTTGGCGTTCGTCACGACCGTCGTGTTGCCGTAACGGTTGGCCAACGGATCGTCGGCCGCGATCGCGAGCGAGGTGCTCAAAGCAAGGGCGGCGACGCCCAGCAGAATGCGCTTCATATGTTTCTTCCCTACCTGTTTACACAAGTCCGAAATGGACAACGCGGCTGTAGGGGCAACGCCGCTGGCAAGCAAGCGGCTACAAGCGTCAGGCGCGCCGCATCGCACTAAATTTCCGTAATGTGCAACCAGAGCAAGCGTTCTTCACCGCACGCGTGTCCCCGTAACGAAAAATCATGCGGCAAATTTGAACGTGCTCACCAACCAGAATAGCTGAGCTTCAACCCTGGCCGCGCCCATGTCGTCTCGACGAGCTTGCCCGTCGCCGACAGACAAACATACGCAGCCTTCATGTCCTTGCCGCCGAAGCAAATGTTCGTCACGAGCGGATCCATGAATTGTACCTGCTCGTAGGTTCCGTCCGGCGCGATCGAAGAAATGCAGCCCGTCGGCAACGCGATCGTCGCCACGCACACACGCCCGTTCGCTTCCACGGCCAATGAATCGAACAGTTGCAACCCCGGCAGACCGCACACGAGATCGCCCTGCAACGGTCCCGTTGCAGCGCCAAGTTCGCCCGGCGCATTGATGTCGAATTTCGTGAGCCGCCCCGCCATCGTTTGCGCGACGTAGAGCGTCTTCTCGTCCGGCGATAGTCCGCACCCGTTCGGCATGTCGATCGGAAACACGATCTCCTTGATGCGCTTGCCGTCCGGCGTTGCGTAATAGACGGCGCCGCGATCGTGCAGCCGTCCGTAGCCTTTGCCCAGATCGGTGAAATAGAAACCGCCTTGGCTGTCGAACACAAGATCGTTCGGCCCGTTGAGCTTCAAGCCGTTGCACTTGTCATAAAGCCGCTCAACCTTGCCGGTCTTCAGATCCACGCGCTCAACGCGACCGGTCTCATAGTCATGCGGCCGGTCACCCGGAAACAAAAGCCCACCACGATCGTGCCACTCGAACCCGCCGTTGTTCGTCACGTAGACCGCGCCATCGGGCCCGAGCGCGGCACCGTTCGGTCCGCCGCCGAGTGTGGCAATCACTTCGGTCTTGCCGTTCCAAACCCGCGTGAGCGTCCCGCGCGCAATCTCGACCAAGATCGCGCTGCCGTCCGGCATCGCGATCGGGCCTTCCGGAAACTTCAAACCGCTGACGATTTCACGAACGGACATGGCGCGCTTCCTCTTATTTCTTATCCAGAATGACGAAACTGTAGCCGACCGGCCTTCCCTCTGACGAGGGATAAACGCCGACGATCGTCTCGTTCCACGCGCCACGATCGATTGCGGGAAAGTACGTGTCACCCTCAATCTCGCCGTGCACACTGGTCAGATAGATGCGCCGCACAAACGGCATCGCGGCCCGATAAATCTCCGCCCCGCCGATGACCATAATTTCTTCGGGCGCCTCGCCTGCGGCGACGTCAAGCGCGGCGGCAAGCGACGTGACGACGACGCCACCCTCGGCTTCGAACGACGCGTCACGCGTGACAACGATATTTGTGCGTCCGGGCAGAGGCCGCTTTGGAAAGCTCTCCCAGGTCTTGCGGCCCATGATCATCGGCCGCCCTTCGGTGCGCGCCTTGAACCACTTCATGTCTTCGGGAATGCGCCACGGCAGCTTTCCGTCGCGGCCGATAACGCCGTTCTCGGCAACCGCAACAATGAGCGCGATAATCGGTTCCCTCATGCGCCGAGCTTCTTCAACGCGTCGCCGGTCAGCCGAAAGATCGTCCATTCCTCCATCGGGATCGCGCCTAACGACTCGTAGAACTTGATCGAAGGTTCATTCCAATCGAGCACCGACCACTCGACCCGCGCACAGTTTTCGGCAGTGGCACGCTTCGCCAAATTCACCAGCAGCGCTTTCCCGATCCCCTTGCCGCGATATGCGGGCCGCACGAACAAGTCCTCGAGAAAGATCCCGTGCCGCCCGCGAAACGTCGAGAAATTGTAGAACCAAAGCGCAAACCCCGCCGCAGCCCCATCCCATTCCGCGATATCGCAAAACACGCGCGGCTTGGGCCCGAACAGCGCGCTCTCGATATCGCTTTGCGTCGCGGCAACGTCGTCCAGCAGCCGCTCATACTCGGCCAAGTCGCGAATGAACGAATAGAAGAGTTCGCCGTCCGCCTTCGTGGCGGCGCGAACGTTGAGCCCACTCACACGGCCACCGGTGCCGCGATATGCGGATGCGCCTCGTACCCCTCAAGCCGGAAGTCCTCGAACTTGAAGCCGAAGATGTCCTTGACCGCAGGATTGATGTGCATCGTCGGCAGCGCCATCGGCGCGCGCGAAAGCTGCAACTCCGCCTGCTCGATGTGGTTCGAATAGAGATGCGCGTCGCCGAACGAATGCACGTACTCGCCTGGCTTCAATCCGGTGACCTGCGCCACCATCATAAGCAACAGCGCATACGACGCGATATTGAACGGTACGCCGAGGAAGATGTCTGCCGACCGCTGATAGAGCTGGCAGGACAGCCGCCCGTTGGCGACGTAGAACTGGAACAGACAATGGCACGGCGGCAGAGCCATCCGGTCGACATCGGCGGGGTTCCACGCCGTCACAATCAGCCGCCGCGAATCCGGGTTCTTCTTGATCTGCTCGATCAGCTTCGCGATCTGGTCGATCGTGCTGCCATCACGCGCCGGCCACGAGCGCCACTGCGCACCGTAGACAGGGCCCAAGTCGCCCTTCGCGTCCGCCCATTCGTCCCAAATCCGAACGCCGTTTTCCTGCAAGTAGCGAACGTTCGTGTCGCCCTTCAGGAACCACAGAAGCTCGTGCACGATCGACTTCAGGTGCAACTTCTTCGTCGTCAGCAACGGGAACCCGTCGTCGAGATCGAACCGCATCTGATACCCGAACGTCGAAAGCGTACCCGTACCCGTGCGATCGCTCTTCTTCACGCCGTGGCGCAGCACGTGCTCCATCAACTCGTGATACTGGCGCATGAAAACCCTCGTCGGTTCGCTCGCATTCTATCGACCGTGGCCACTATTCACATAGGCGCAAAACCGGGCTTTCCCCAATGGGAACAGCCTTCTTTTCTTTACCCCGGCACCCTATATTGATCCTGCCGGTTCGCCGGCTATGGCGATAAACGCGCGTGTAATAAACGGATCGGACCCGGGGGCGGTACCCGGCGCCTCCACCACCTGGACAGGGGTCAAGCTGTCCAGCTGTGGGGGCGAACTAGGATCGACGAACGCGTAAAGACGTTGCTTTTGCTCGGCAAGGCTCACCGTTATCGGGCTGTCTGTATAGGTGCCAACGACAATGAAATGGCCCTCGCTGCCTAATAGGTAAGCGCGGCTCGGAGGGGCGCCGGGCAACAGAAGCCCCTCCACCTATCTTCGCCAATAGGCGACCGCCGCCGCGACCATCGTGAGCGCGCCACCCACGGCCAGCGTCATCGGCGCGCCGATCTGATGCGAAAGCCACCCCGCGCCAAGCGCGCTCAGCGGCACCATCCCGATGAACGACATCACGTAGTAGGCCATCACGCGGCCCCGCATCGCGTCGTCGACCGAACCTTGCACCAGTGTGTTCGTCGAAATGCCCATCATCATCATCCCAAATCCCGCAGGAACCAGAAGTGCGAGCGAAACGGCGAGCGAACTCGACTGCGAAAACGCGACGAGCGCCGCCCCGAAACAAGCCGACGCAATGAACGGCAAGCGCGCCAACCACTCGTGCGGCACACGCGAAACCAGCAGCGCACCGATCAAGGCGCCGCATCCAACTGCCGCCATCAAAAACCCGAGCGTGCCGGAGTTTCCGTGCAGAATATCGCGCGCGAAAACCGGCATCAGCGTCAAGTACGACGTCCCGAACAAACTCGAACTCGCGAGCAGCAAGAGCACGTTGCGTATCTGCCGATGCTTCGTAACGTAGGAGAACCCCTCACGAAGATCGGCCAGCGGATGACTGGGCGCACGCGGCGGCTGCCGCTCGATCCGCATCATCGAAAGCCCTGCCAAGACTGCGACATACGACACACCGTTCAGCGCGATGCACCACCCCTCGCCGACCGCCGCCACCAGCAACCCAGCGATCGCAGGCCCAATCAACCGCGCGCCGTTGAACATGATCGAGTTCAGCGCAATCGCACGCGGCAAGTCCTTGCGCCCCACCATCTCGATCGTGAACGACTGGCGCGTCGGCACGTCGAACGCGTTCGCAGTACCCGTGACCGCCGCCAGCGTGACGATCTGCCAAACCTGAACCCAGCCACTCAACGTCAAGGCGGCGAGCAGACACGCGCTCGTCATCATCGCGCCCTGCGTCACGAAGAGGATGCTGCGCCGATTCAGCCGGTCCGCGATCACGCCCGCAAACGGCGACACCAGCAACACCGGTGCCTGCCCCGCAAAAGCGACAAGCCCCAACGACAACGGCGAATTCGTCAGGCGATACACGAGCCAAGACTGCGCGATCGCTTGCATCCAAAACCCGACCAGCGAGATCGTTTGACCGGTAAAAAACAGCCGGTAGTTCCGGTGCCGGAACACATCCAGCAGGCGCTTGCTGGTTATTTCCGGCGCGGCTTCAAGAATGTCGCTCATCCCGCCCATACTACGCCCCGGCGCGGAGAAGTAACGCCGGAGTCGAACCCCGGCGTCGTAGCGTCAATTCGTCAACGTTTCGCGAGCAGGTCGCGAATCTCGGTCAAAAGTTTCTGGTCTGCTGTCGGCTCCGGCGGCACGGCCGGTGCCGGCTGCGGCTGG
>JANLXP010000864.1:0-1730 GCA_031365165.1 Alphaproteobacteria bacterium | reverse complement strand
CGCCTCAGCGGCGGCACCCTTGAACGAAAGCTCCGCTTGGCTACGCGAGGGATCGACGGTCTTCACCGTGCGGCGCGCAACGCCCGAACCCTTCAGATCTACGATCGCGAGCGACAGCGTACGCTCGCCCTGCCCTTCACTGCTCTTGGTGAGCACAACGGCAAAATCGGCGACATCACCGTCGGGCACAGGGCTCTTCGTACCGTCGAGCTTACCGCCCTTGAAAGATGCCTTGATCGTTTTGGGGCTTGGCGGTTGCGGACCCTCGGCAATCGCAAACGTGCCGATCCACTCGCCGCTTGCGAGCTTCGGAAGATACTTCTTCTTCTGCGCGTCGCTTCCCGCAATCAGCAAAGCCTCGGTCGCAAGATATGCGGACGACGCGAACGGAACCGGCGCCACCGCGCGGCCCAACTCTTCCGCGATCACGCAAAGCTCAAGATGCCCAAGGCCCAACCCGCCGTACTCCTCCGGGATCGCCGTGCCCAGCCAACCCATTTCGGCGATCTGCTTCCACAGGGCCTTGTCGTACGGCTCGTCGCCTTCCAAGATTTTGCGCACGACTTTCGTCGAGCATTTTTCCGTCAGGAACTTGCGCGCCTGATCCTTCAGCATCTTTTGATCGTCGGAGAAATCGAAATTCATTGCGGCCCTCAAGGTTTAACTTGGTTGGGGCGGCGCAAGGCACCTAGTCGTCGGCGCCGCCGAGATTGCGTTTCAGCTTTTCAAGCTTCGCAATCAATTCCTTCACATCACTCTGTCGCATACCTTGCAGCGCGCGCGCAAATGTTCCCTTCGCGGCCGCAGCGACGAGCGGCAGTACCTTGTCGATTTTTGCCGTAACGGAAACCAGCCGTGCCCGCCGGTCTTTCGGATCGGCCTTACGCACGATCCACCCGCCTTGCTCCAATCGGTCGAGCATCTTGCCCAAAGGGGCCTTCTCGACTTCCGCGAGCTCCGCAACTTCGGTTTGGGTGAGCGGAGTCTCGGCGCGTTCGATCGTGAACAGAACCCGGCACTGCGTTCGCGTGAGGTCGAGGCCTGCAAGCCGCGTCCCAAACTCTTTGCCCAACAACCAATGGATGTCTTTGAACAACCAGCCCAACGTGCTCTCGACATCGAGTTCTGCCCTTAACTTCTCATTTTCCAAAAAGCGCGTGCGCTTTCCCGGCGCAGCTTTTCGCGATGCTTTGGCCCGTTCTGCCGTCGAAAATGTCTCACTCAAAGGCGCTAACCCCCGTCTTCACGAATTGGTATGGTAGCATATAGTAATACAGTATACTAATTCCTGACGTCACCAGGATCGCCGCGCCATGACCGCACACCGGCCTCTCTTTGTCGCCGCTCTGACCGTTCTTGCCCTAGGCCTCGCCGCTTGCGGTCAGCGGACCGAAGCAAAAGATCAAGCGAAAGACGCCGCACCCGTCGCCGTAACCGTCTCGACCGTGAAGGTCGCGAAGGCAGACGTCGCCGTTCCAATCATGGCAACCGGTTCTCTGACCCCGTCGCGCCAGACCGACATTGGCCCAACGGTCGATGGCATCATTGATGAAGTGATGGTCGGCGTCGGCAGCAAAGTTAAAAAAGGCCAAGCCCTCTTTCGCACGCGCGACGTCGACATCAAACTCGTCGTGCTGGAACAGGAAAAGCAGGTCGCGCTCGCACGCGCACAGCTGCGCAATGCGCAAGCGGATCTAAAGCGTCAGGATTCTCTCAAAGGTGGCGGCTGG
>JANLXP010000849.1:0-1109 GCA_031365165.1 Alphaproteobacteria bacterium | reverse complement strand
CGCAGAAGCGCCTCCCAGTCGTGACGCGGCAACCCATCGCGATCCCAATCGGTGCGCGCATGCTCGCGCCGATGATCGAAGAAGCGGATGTTGTCGTCCTTGTTCTCAAGCGGCTTGATTTCCTTCTCGATGAAGTCGTCGAGCCGGCCGAGCAACTCTTTCGTCTCCTGCGGAATGCGAAAGTCCATGGGGGTTGCTTCCTCGAATGTTGTGATGAGGCACTCTAGCGCCGCCCCCGTTGACAGACAAACGGGGCCCAGGCCATCAGAACGGTGCTATGAAAGCTGAACCCTTCCGGCTGGTGCGCGCAAGCTATCCCTATTTCCGTCGCGTCATCGCGCGTTTTTCGGACATGGATGCGGAGCGTCACTTGAACAACGTCGCGCTCGCCGCATTCTACGAAGACGGCCGCGTCTCGTTCCTGCACGATCTAGCTGGCGAAGAGCGCGGCAAGTCGTTCCGGTTCGTGATCGCCCACATCTCGATCAGCTATCTCGCCGAGGCTCACTATCCCGGCGACTACGATGTTGGTTTGGGCGTCACCAATTTCGGCAGAACGTCTTTCGGCATTGGCGCCGCTCTCTTCCACAGCGAGAAATGCGTCGGCGTCTGCGACACAAAGCAAGTGACGATCGGCGATAACGCGCCGATAACTATCCCGTTGGCACTTCGCGTCGCACTTGAGAAAAAACTCTTGAGCCGCGCTTGACTTGAAGAATCGAGGGGCGTAGAAGCCGCGTCCCTTGGGCGTGGAAGCAACTCCGCGTCAACGAGAAACCAGAGCGACGCATGAACGGAAGAACCAAAAATCGACTGAGCGCAATCGACCTTGGCGTCATCACGCCATGCGTCTGCGCGCGCGTCGCTCACGGAGGAGCCTTCTGACGGAAGGCTGTCCGGTCCTCGACTTTGGACCCCTCCCGAGCTTAGCCGCTCCGGAGGGGTTTTTCTTTTTCCCTCCGACTGAACTTGGCAGGGCCGCCTCACAGCGGCCAGGGAGACCCGGATCCCAAAAGCGCGGGGCCTGCTGGAGGGAACGGCGCGAGCAATCGCGGTCCGCCGATAGCAGGGCAGGCGAGATGTGGCCTGCTAGGCGGCGCGCGATTTCG
>JANLXP010000837.1:0-4004 GCA_031365165.1 Alphaproteobacteria bacterium | reverse complement strand
GTGGTCGCCGGGCTGCACGCAGCCGCGCAATGCGCTGATCAGCGCATCCACGTCGGGCGCTTACCGCTTCGAAATCGAGCCCGGAGAGTCGACCGTCATCGACGTCGTCCAAAGCGCCTTGACGTTTGAGCCTTGCGCGCGCAGGACCGCGCCGCACGACATGCCCATCGCTTGGTCGGCGAGCGCCGCGAAAAGTCCGCCGTGAACGGTGCCCCGCGAATTGCAGTGCGGCTCGCGCACCTGAAGACCGAGCACGAGACGATCGGCAGCCGTGCGGCAATAGATCGGCCGCCACGGATTGAGCAGCGGACTCTCGCGTGTGAAGAGTTCGAAGCCCGGCGGCGGTCTGAAGGGCGTATCGTTCATGTCGGCGTACCTTTAAGCCACGTGAGCATCGCCGCATTCATCTCGCGCGGATAGGTGTGACTGAGATCGGCAATCTCGCGATACGTAACGTCAGCGCCCGCCTGTTTCAGCACGCGTTCGGCCTCGCGCGCCATGCTTGAAGGAAACATCCAATCAAGCGCGCCGTGCACAATGTGGATCGGCAACCCCCGCACGCGATCCACGTCACTGATCTGCGCGAGCAACGGATGAAACGCAGCCGACACCGGCGCCAGATGCGTGAACGGCGAACCGCTCTCGAGCCCGGACACATACGTGAACGTACCGCCGTCGCTCATACCGGTGAGCAGCAGACGCCGCGAGTCGACCGACCAGTTCTCGCGAATGAACTCGAGCATGCGAACGATATTCGGCGTGTCCGCGTTCTCGCCCGCAAGCGCCCACGTCGCCCCGACCGACGAGGGCGCGACGAGGATGGCACCGTAACTGCGCGCATCGCGCAGCCAACTCCAGAGAAACTGATGCCCGGTCCCACTGCCGCCATGTAGCGCCATGACGAGCGGCAACGGGTGATCGGGCGAATAATGCTCCGGCACGTAAAGCCAGAACCCGCCGCGCTCACCGTCGCTCTCGTCATCATCGGCCGCAAAATGCATGACGCCGACCTGCTCGTGGGTCGCGGGACGTATGAACCGCTCCGCAAGCGCAGCATCGGCGCGAACTGCGGGATCGAGAAAGAACCGGTTCACCGGCGGCAGAATGGCGGCCAACGGATAGAGAGCCTCAAGCCCGATCGGCAAAAACCGGAACGCACGAAAGACGCTGCGTATGTCGCCCGACCCATCAGTCACCGCGCGCAAACCCGCAAACGCCTGAAGTGCCGCCTCGCTCGCCGCATCGAGCGCATCGCGGACATCGCCCAAATCGCCGAGCGCGTCGGGCATGCCCGCCCGCGCCGCCTTCAAATCCTCATCCGGCGTCCCGACCTGCGCCATCAACGCCGCAAACCGCGGCGGATGAAAATGCCGCGCGACGAGAAACAACGTCTCATACGCCCGCAACAACGGCTGAAGAAGCGCCACAAGCGCATCGGCCTCACGCTGATCCATGGTCATCCGACTCCGTCACATTGCGATGATGCACTCAGTAAGAAAGGATCTCACGCGAAGCCGCGAAAAGAAGAAGAGGACTCACACAATGACACAATGAAACAATGGAGCGCCACCCTTGCGCCGCAGGCGCGATTGCAGCCTCCAAACTGGCGCTCCGCGCCGACCATCTACACCCCATTGTTTCATTGTGTCATTGTGTGAGAAATCTCTTTTTCGCGTCTTCGCGTGAGATCATCTTCCGCCCTAAGACAAGAGCGCACCCAATGCGAATTGCCCTAGCGACGTTACGGTTTCGCCCAAACCCCGATGACGCATTGCGCGCCGTCGTCGACGCCATGCACGAAGCGGCCAGCAAGAACGCACGCATCGTCTGCACCGCAGAGTGTTACCTGCCGGGCCTGCGCGGTGTGGGCCTCGACGTGGCGCCACCCGACGCAGCGCTCCTCGCGCGCGCCGAACGAACGATCCGCGAAGCCGCAGCAACCACCGGCGTCGCCGCCATCGTCGGCCTCGAACGCGTGACGACCGCGGGGCTCGTCGCATCGGCAATGATCGTGGGCGCAGACGGCGAGCTGCAAGGCTACCAAGACAAGGTGCAGATCGACCCCTCCGAAGAAGGCACCTACACCCCGGGCCACGGCCGCAAAGTTTTTGAGATCGAAGGCCTGCACTTCGGTGTCGTCATCTGCCACGAAGGCTGGCGCTATCCCGAAACCGTCCGCTGGGCCGCCCGCCGCGGCGCGCAGATCGTCTTCCATCCGCATTTCTCACTGGCCGGCGACCACGCCCGCACGACAAACGAATGGGCGAGCGCCAACGGCACGATGCACGAGAAGGCGACCGTCTGCCGCGCCGCCGAAAACACGATCTACTTCGCAACCGTGAACTACGCGATTCCAAACAGCATCGCCGGCACCGCCCTCATCGACCCCGACGGCGCCGTCACCGCGATGCACACGAACGGAGCGGAGAACCTCCTCGTCGCGGACATCGACGTATCGCGGGCAACGGGCCTGCTCGCGCGTCGCCTCACCGAGCGTGAGTATCCTTGAGTTGAAGGCCGCTTCGCCGCGCTACGTCAGCGTCCGGCTTTGATCGGGACGACCACCACAAACTCGCATCCGGGTTTGCGATCGTGAACGCTAAGGGTGGCACCCAACTGTCCCGTAAAAGCGCGAATCATTCGCATGCCAAGACCATTCACTTCCCCCTTTTCGAACCCGGCGGGCACGCCAATACCATCATCGGCAACGGTCAGCGTGACGTAGTCGTCGCCCTGTCTGGTCAGCGAGACCAAGACTTTTCCGTCTTCCTGGTGCGGATAGGCATACTTGACCGAATTGGTGACGAGTTCGGTCGCGAGGAGAACGAGGGGGATCGCTCTATCCGTCGCGATGCGCACACCGGTGACGGCCGTAACTTGGACTGTGCAGCGCGGCGAAGAAAGGTCGAGATCACCACAGACGTCGCGAAGATAGCCGCCGAGATCGAGTTCTTCGATATCGTCGTTCCGATAGAGACGCTCATGCGCCCGACCGATCGCCGAAACGCGATTGGCAGCCTCTTGCAACCGCTCTTGCAACTCGGTGCCGGTGTTCTTGCCGATTTGCAATGAAAGCATGGACGTCACGAGGCTCAGACTGTTTTTGACCCGGTGATTGATCTCCTTGAGCAAAAGCTCTTGACGCTCGACCGCGGCCTTGAGGCGGCGTTCGCGCCGCTCTCGCTCGATAGCCATCCCAAGTATGTTGGCCGCGCCCTGCAAAAACGCGATGTCTTTTTCCGAGAAGTCGCCTTCCGTTCGCGCGTCGACCTCCAAAACACCGAAAGGGGCGCCATCGCCCTGCAAGATAACGTTCATGGCCCGCCGGATGCCGTGCTTCATCAACAAACTCGGCGTTCGAAAGCGCTCTTCGTTTTCGAGATGATTGGAGATGACGGGCTTGCCGGTGCGCCGAGCAAAACCGGCCGGCGAGTGGAGATCGGCACCGACGAGCGCCGTACCGACGACGCCCGCATCCCAACCCAAGCCGGCGCGCACCAGAAACTCGTTTTGGCCGGGACGGTACTCGAGAACCTTGCAGAACTCGGCTTCAAGCCCTTCGGCCGTCAGGGAGACAGTTCGATTGAGCAGTTCATCCAACACGGCACCTTGCAGCGCGACGACCCCAAGCTCGGCGAGAATTTCCTGCTGACGGATGCGTAGGTGAAGCGCTTTCAAGGTCAAATCGGACTGCACCGGACCTTGCGCAGGCTCGACCACCGGCGTCTCTTTATCAGGAGGCTGAGTCATACCGGCATGTCCATTGACGACTGGGGAATACCAGATCGCCGCGACGGAGAACTTTGGAACTGAGCGTCAGGTTATGGGCGTTCCGGGGCGTGCGCAACATGCCACAACGCGCGTTTCAACCGGGGCCGTCCTTAACCTCGTTGATGATCTGCGTTGCTTCGCTCGCACCTGCCCACCCCGACCCAACGTGCACCACCGGGCCGCTGACGCGGAGCCGCCGGATGAGGCTACAGTACCACGCATTAAAAGAGGCC
>JANLXP010000809.1:0-1603 GCA_031365165.1 Alphaproteobacteria bacterium | reverse complement strand
AGAAATTCGTGTTGCCAACGGCGGTATCGAGGTCGAGCTTCTGACGCATGAAGAAGGCGTCGCGCCGGGTCAGGCTTGCGTGCTCTACGACGCGAATGAGCCGAGCCGCATGCTGGGCGGCGGCTGGATCGTGAAAGGCGAGGCCGCGCTCGCGGCTTAACGTCCGTTTGCCTTGACAGGGTTCTGGGTCGCGCCTTACATCCGGCCCTCTTTTTCCACGTGGCAGCGTAGCTCAGTGGTAGAGCAGGGGAATCATAATCCCTTGGTCGGGTGTTCAAATCACCCCGCTGCTACCACTTCTCTCCCATTCATTTCCCGATTCGTCGGACCGCGGGTTTGCTCCCGCGAGCCTCCGCTTTTTGTCGTCCATGAACCTGCGAAGGCGTTGTCAACGCTTGCGTGGTTTTCAAAACAAACTAGTTTGTGTACATAGTTGCGCGCGATGGCGATCAATCAGGGGTGGGTGATGTCTGGGGATGCGGAAAGCTATGGTGCGGATCTGGCCGTGCGGGAGGACAATGTTCCGATCGGCTATTTGCGTGCGTTCGTGACGGTTCTGGTCGTGGCGCATCATTCCTTGATCGCCTATTTGCCCGACACGAAAGTGCCGTCGATGGCTGCGTGGACGTCGCCGAATCTGCTGTGGACGGCGTTTCCCGTCGTGGACAGTCAACGCGTGCCGGGCTTCGGACTTTTTGTCGGCATCAACGACATCTTCTTCATGTCGCTGATGTTCTTCATTTCGGGCCTGTTTGTTTGGTCGAGCCTGACGCGCAAGGGCGCGATCAGCTTTGCGGGTGACAGGATCGTTCGCCTGGGTTTGCCGTTCGCCGTTGCTGCGGCGGTTCTTGCGCCGCTTGCCTACTATCCGTCCTATCTGCAAGGCGGCGGTGCGCCGGATCTTGTTTCATATGCCAACGCTTGGCTTTCGCTACTTTCGCTGAATGCTTGGCCAGCGGGGCCGGCATGGTTCCTCTGGGTGCTGTTGGCATTCGACCTTGCGGTCGTGCTCGTTTATGCCATCGCGCCGCGGTTCGGCGTGGCGGTTGGGCGCCTGTCGGCAAATGCCGATCGCAAGCCTGCAGCCTATGTCGGCGGCCTCATCGTCGTTTCCGCGGCCGGCTTTCTCGCGATGAATCTTTATCTCGGCTACGACGCGTGGGTGCATTGGGGTCCGTTCTTCGTGCAGGCGGGGCGCGTGTTGCACTATGCTTTATATTTGTTCGCTGGCATGGGGGTGGGTGGGTTCTGAGTTGTTCGCTGGTTGCTTGTTGTGTCGGTAAATCGGGCCCGACGTTGGTGGCTGTGGTTGCCGGGCGGATTGATCGGCTTTGTTGTTCTCACCGCCGCATTCCTCACGGCGCTCGGCATGAAGTTTCAGCCGCAGCTGCTTTGGACAGTCGTGCTGTGCGCGCTGTTTGCGATTGCTTGCGCGGCGTTGTCGTTTTCGCTTGTTGCCGTGTTCGTGCGCTTCTTCAAACGCGCAGGCCCGGTGTTCGACAGCTTGCGCCGCAACGCCTACGGCATCTATCTGTTACACTATGCGTATGCGATTTGGCTGCAGTTTGCGCTTCTCAAGGCGCCGTTGACCGGCGTGGAGAAG
>JANLXP010000742.1:0-1032 GCA_031365165.1 Alphaproteobacteria bacterium | reverse complement strand
GGAACACGGAGGAGAGCTTGTCGAAGCTCACCACGCCGTCCGGTTTCGGGTAGGCGATCGGTTTGTGGTCGCGCGCGGGTTCAAGTGAAGCCGCATCGGTCTTGCCGTGTTTCAGCGTGAACGGGCTCGTGCCGAAGATTTGGTTCAGCCACATATCCGCGGCGCCGAACCCTACGCCGATGATTGTGCCGAAGCGGCTCCAGAACGGCTTCACGTTGCGGACGCGCTTTAGGTCCTTGTAGACGTGACTGCGCTCGTACGCGTCGGTGTAGGCGGTTAGTTCGTCGTGTGTGCGGCCGGCGGTGACTGCGTCGAAGGCAGCGTCGGCGGCCATCATGCCCGACTTCATTGCGTTGTGGCTGCCTTTGATGCGCGGCACGTTCACGAAGCCGGCCGAGCAGCCGATCAAAGCGCCGCCGGGGAACGTCAGCTTCGGCACCGATTGGAAGCCGCCTTCAGTGATGGCGCGCGCGCCGTAGCCGATACGTTTACCGCCCTCGAAATACGGGCGGATCGCGGGATGCGTTTTGAAGCGCTGGAACTCGTCGAACGGCGAGATGTAGGGGTTCTTGTAGTTCAGATGGACGACGAAACCGACCGACACCAGATCCTCGCCCCAGTGATACATGAACGAGCCGCCGCCGGTGCTGTTCGACAGCGGCCAGCCCATCGTATGCACGACAAGACCGCGTTGATGCTTATCTTTGGGCAGTTGCCACAACTCTTTGAGGCCGATGCCGAACTTTTGCGGTTCCCTGCCCTCGTCCAGCTTGAAGCGGGACATCAGTTGCTTCGCGAGCGAGCCGCGGACGCCTTCTGCGATCAGCGTGTACTTGCCGTGCAGTTCCATGCCGCGCGTGAAGCCCGGCTTCTCGTTGCCGTCGCGGCCGATCCCCATGTCGCCGGTCGCGACGCCTTTGACCGCACCTTTGTCGTCGTAGAGCACCTCGGCGGCGGCGAAGCCCGGGTAAATTTCGACGCCCAGGTCCTCGGCTTGTTTGGCGAGCCAGCGGCAGATGTTGCCCAGGCTCG
>JANLXP010000689.1:0-1548 GCA_031365165.1 Alphaproteobacteria bacterium | reverse complement strand
CCCCACGGGTCGTAGATGATCGAGCCCGCGCGGATCGCGCCGCGTTCGATCTTCGGCGAATAGAAATCGCTCGCGCTATAGCCGTTGTCGAACGTGTGCTCGACGCGGAACATCGCGGTCGAAACCGTGCCGCGCAGATCGAGCAGCAGCTTCGCGGGGTCGGTATCGGCTTGCCATTCGAGCTGCAGGCGCGCGACGACCTGATTGCCCGCGTCCGAGAAGCGAAAATCGTCCGTGGGCCCGGAGCGCGACATCATGTAGATCGGGTAAGAGAACGGCAGCCCGTTCTTCCACGCGAAATAGGCGCGCAGTTGATAGACGAAGTCGGCGCAGTCGCCGTCCATCCGTAAGTTCGGCGGGTCGCTGTCGCGGTAGGGATTGGCCGTACTCTTGAAGCAAGCGGCAGGGTCCTTGCAATCGTGATCGCCGAAGCCCGCAACGAACGCGCCGAAGCGCACCTCGTCGTCCGCGTCCCAGTGGTCTTTGGTGATTTTCCAACTACCGGTGTCGGCATGCGCGAACGCGACGCTGAGCGCGAACGCGACGAGGCCTACGAACGAACGAACCATGGTCACCCAACTCCCCCGCCCGGCATGATGTCCGATTGGGCGGCGAAGGCAAGCGCGTGCATGGTTCGTTCTGCCCCACGGCCCGAAATTTCGCACATTTCTTGAGCACCACGCCAAGGTCCATCGGTGCTAAAGTAGCTTCGGCTGTTGGTCTGAATCACCTTTGACGTTGAGCAATTCCCTGAATATCGCGCACCGTGGCGGTGCGGGACTGCGCCCGGAAAACACCCTGGCCGCATTCGCGCACGCGCTCGACATTGGGGTCGACGGATTCGAACTCGATGTGCACGTGGCCAAGGACGGAACCGTCGTGGTGTTCCATGACGACGCCCTGAAGCCTGACATCGTGCGCGACGCAGACGGACGCTGGCTCGACGTACCGCCGCCGCTGATCAAAGATCTCCCCTATGCGGACCTTGCGAGCTACGACATCGGACGCCTGAAGCCCGGCTCGAAATACGGTGCCAGGCATCCCGACCAGATGGCAGTGGACGGTGAGAAAATCCCGCGCCTCGCCGACGTGATCTGGATGCTCAAACGCTCCGGCGGCAACGAGCGTCTGTGGGTCGAACTCAAAACCAACTTCCTCGACCGCACGCGCACCGTCGCGCCCGAGGTGATGGCCGAGGCCGTCATCCGCGTCGTCAAACGCGAAAAATTCCTGGAACGCACGGTGCTCGTTGGGTTCGATTGGCCGGCGCTGATCGCAGCCAAGAAGCTCGCGCCGAAGGTCGAGTGTTGGTTCACGACACTGCCGCAAAGCTACTTCGCGGATACCCCCGTTCCGGCAGAGCACGGCCCGCCGCCGAAGCCGGAACTCGATGCGCTGCGCAAGATGGAGCGCGACGGCGCACCATGGACCGGCGGATTCGACCGATCGAAGCACGGCGGCTCCGTCATCAAGGCCGCCAAAGCTGCCGGCGCCGACGGCTGGTTCCCGTTCTTCGCCGATATCAACCGCGCCACGATGTCCGAGGCG
>JANLXP010000665.1:0-3252 GCA_031365165.1 Alphaproteobacteria bacterium | reverse complement strand
ACCGGGAGACGGCGTAATAGACACCCAAAACGGCGTTGTGACAATCGAATTCGTCTAAACGTAACCGGGGCATGTTCCTGGATGCGGCCGGTTAACACCGGCCGCTCTTTTGCATCTACTTGAATAAGTGGGAAATATATTATATGTTAGTGGGATTGAATACGTGCAGCGAAACCGCTGCTTTCCCTCGCGCTTAACCGCGAGCGGCTGCGACTTGAAAATTGCATCTGAAAACGTGCGCCGCCAACGTTTGGTCGCAGACGCTTCGCAAACGGAATCCAAACGGATTCCGAACGGATAAACCCGCAGAAATCCGCCGCGTAAACGCATCTAACGGATTCGATTTCGGGTTTTCGTCTCACAGACGGATCGCAGACGCAATGCAGACGGATTCCAGACGGATAAACCCGCGGAAATCAGCCGTGCGGACGCATCAGACGGATTCGATTTTCCGTTTTTCGTCTAAAAGTTCGCCGCGTCCAGCGTCATAAGCCCGTCGGCGCCCGCCTTGATCCGCTCGCTCAAAGAGGCGGTATCGGGCATCAAGCGCTCCATCCAGAAGCGCGCAGACGCCAGCTTCGCCTCGTAGAACGCGGCGTTCGCGGGCTTCGCAGCAAGCTTCGTCATCGCGGCCTTCGCCTGACGCGCCCACAACCAGCCGATAACAGTGAGGCCGAACATGCGCAGATAGTCCACGCTGGCCGCACCCGCATTGTCCGGGTTCTTGAGCCCGTTCTGCGCCAGCCACATCGTGGCGTCCTGCGTGCGGGCGAGGCCCGTCTTGAGCGGCTCCACGAACGGCTTCATCGCGTCACCGGTTTCGGCGGCGATGAAATCGTTGATCCGCTTGAACAAGGCGAACGGCGCCCGCCCGCCGTTGCGGCCAAGCTTGCGGCCCACGAGGTCCAGTGCTTGCACGCCGTTCGCGCCTTCGTAGGTCTGGTTGATCCGCGCGTCGCGCACGAACTGCTCCATCCCGTGGTCGCGCACATAGCCATGCCCGCCGAACACCTGCATCGCCGCGTTCGCCGCGTCGAATCCCATGTCGGTGCAGAAAGCCTTGATCACCGGCGTCAGCAAATCGGCGAAATCGGAAGCCTCCTGACGCTCGGCGTCGCTCCGCCCAGAACTCGCGATCCCAAGATTGAGCGAAATAAACGTCGCCAACGCGCGGCCACCCTCGGCCGCAACGCGCGCAAACATCAGCATCCGCCTGACGTCCGGATGCACGATCAAAGGATCGGCGGGCTTATCCGGCGCCTTCGGCCCGGTGAGCGAACGGCCAACCAGCCGCTCCTTCGCATAGATCGCAGCGTTCTGATAAGCGACCTCGGCAATCGCAATGCCCTGCACGCCGACGCCGAGGCGGGCGGCATTCATCATCCCGAACATGCCCTTCATACCGGCAGACGAAGAACCCTTATCGCCGGCGGCCTTCGGCTGCGGCTTCGGCCCAAGCCGCCACGCCTTCGCCTCGTCGAAATTGAGCACCGCAGTCGCGTTCGCCTTAATACCCATCTTCTTCTCGATGGACCCCGTGAAGACGCCGTTGCGGGCGCCCATCGTCCCGTCCTCGGCAACCAGGAACTTCGGCACCATGAAAAAGTTCACGCTGGAAAGGTCGTCCGGAATCTTCCCGTTCTCGTCGGGGATCTTCGCAATCACCATATGAATAATGTTCGAGGTCAGATCCTGGTCGCCGCCGGAAATAAAAATCTTCGTTCCCGAAAGCTTGTAAGTCCCGTCCGGCTGCTCGACCGCCTTCGTCTTCATAAGGCGCAGGTCGGTCCCGCAATGCGGTTCGGTCAGGCACATCGTCCCCGCCCACTCGCCGGAGACCATCTTCGTGACCACATTCTCGCGCATCCACGGCGCACCCGTTGCGGCAAGCGCGGAGTAGGCGGCGGCCGTCAGCCCCGGATACATCGCAAACGCCTGGTTCGCCGAGAACGCCAACTCCGTCACCGCAAAGGTGATCAAAATCGGCAAGCCCGCGCCGCCGTATTGCTCGGGCACCGCAAGCCGGTTCCAACCCGCCTCGCGATAGGCGTTCCAAGCCTCTTTGAAACCCTTCGGCGTCCGCACGACGCCGTTCTCGAAATGACAGCCCTCTTCGTCGCCCGATTGGTTCAACGGCTGCAGCACTTCGGAGACGAATTTTCCGGCGCCCTCAAGCACGTCGTGAACGGTCGCCCGATCCAGCTCCTTGTAGCCCGGCAGATCGGCGTATTTTTCGATCTCGTGCACGTCGAACAAAAGGAACTCGAAATCCGCGACAGGGGCTTTGTACGAAGGCATGGTTTTCGTCCGTTGATTGAGGCGCCGTTATCGCGCGCCGGATATGCCGTGGCAAGCTTTGCGGATGACGGTACGTCCGCTTCAAGCGTCCCGGTACGCCGGCGGCCGCTTCTCCAAGAACGCACGCAAGCCCTCGCCGAAGTCGGCGGTCTGTGCGCACAGAATCTGGTTGCGATCTTCCATCGCGATCGCGGCCTCCAAGCTCCCCGCATCGACGCTCATATTGAGACACTCTTTCGTCATCCGAAGGCCCAGCGGCGACGTCGTCAGCATCTCGTCGAGATAAGGCCGCACAGCCTCCTCCATCTTGTCGTCGGGAACGACCTCACTGACGAGCCCCACGCGCAGCG
Source organism: Alphaproteobacteria bacterium (assembly GCA_031365165.1). Taxonomy (GTDB): domain Bacteria; phylum Pseudomonadota; class Alphaproteobacteria; order Micropepsales; family Micropepsaceae; genus SZUA-430. Next base: position 604 of record JANLXP010000665.1, on the reverse strand, counting down.
CCCGATCCGCGTTGATGAAGCGTCCGGTTAGCATCAACTCCGACGCCACCGAAACGCCGACCAAGCGCGGCAGAAAGTAGCTCACACCGATGTCGCAAGCCGACAGTCCGATCCGAATGAAAGCCGCATTCATCCGCGCACTCGCCCCCGCAATCCGGATGTCGCTCGCCAGCGCCATCGCAAAGCCGCCGCCGCACGCTGGCCCATGTACCAGCGAAATGATCGGTTGCGGACAGCGCCGCATGCGCATCACGATCTCACTGATCCGCCGCTGCGAGGTAAGCCCATTCTGCGGCGAACGCGGTGTGTTATCTCGCTCCTTCAGATCGAGCCCCGCCGAATACGCACGGCCCGCCCCGCGCATCACCACGACGCGCACCGACTTGTCCCAATAGAGCGCCTGAAAATAGTCCAGCAACTCGTCGACCAGCCGCTTGTTCAAAGCGTTCAAACTGTCCGGCCGATTGAGCGTCAACCAATCGATAGGGCCCTCTTTGCGAATGGCGATGGTCTCGTACATGGCATCCTCACTGGCGATTTCGTATCCGGCACACTATAGAGCAACTCCATGACGCTCCGCCTCTGCATTCTGGTCCTCTTCGCA
>JANLXP010000649.1:0-3653 GCA_031365165.1 Alphaproteobacteria bacterium | reverse complement strand
CAAGGCCGAGATCTCCGCCTTGGCCTTGGATGGAACCCACCGCCCGCGGCTCGACGCGATAGTCCAGCGTCTGGTTCCCAAGGTCGATAATCCCCGCACCGTTCAAGCGCACGAACGGATTGAGCAGCTTCAAATCCTTGTTCGCCGCCACGCCATCCTTGATGACGAACGAGCCGGAGAGCTCCGCGAAATCCGTCTTCGCACCAGCGCCCACGGCCGTGCCCGAAAGCGCCGACTGAATCGTGCGCGCGATCTCGGCCAAGTTCACGCCTTTGATTGCCCCGTCTTCGAACTTGATCTGCATCGTCCCGTCGAGCGCCTTCATCAATGCGCGCTGCGACCCGCCCGCTGCCGCCACTTTCAGCGCAATGTTCCCGGTGCCGCTCAACCGCGTGAAGCCGGCAGCGTCCGTCAAGAACGGTTCGCCCTGCACACCGGCGAACTTGAGGTCCAAACCCACCTGCGGCGCGCCGCTCTCGCCATTCAGCGAAATCACGCCGGTCCCGTTGCCGCCATAGAGCGCCATTTGCTTCAGGTTTGCGCGCAGCTTCCCGCCGCTTAGCGCAATGTCGAGCGCACTCCGCCCGATCTGCATGCCGCCCACGACAAGCGCATTCACCGCAAAGTCGAGATCGGCATCGATCGAACGCAGCCCCGCGAAATCGATCGGCGCATCGCTCCAAGCAGCGCCACTGCCCGCTGTACTACCTTGCGCCGCGGCCCCGCTACCCAAATACGGATCCACATCCAGCCGGTCGAGTTCGAAGTCGCCCTTCGCATGCGGCCGCTCGCCCGATGTTTCGAGCACGAGATTGCCCGATCCGTTCATCCCGTCGAGCGAGAGCGTGGCTTTCTTGAACGCGATCTCACCCGTGGTCGAACGCAACGCGCCTTTCAGGCTCATCGGCCCGAAGCCGCGCACCTTCGGCAGTTCGACGCCGGCCCAAGCGGCCAGCCGCCGCGCCGACTGCGTATTGAAAGCGACGTCGCCCGCAACCTCGCTCTTGGCTTCGTCAACTGTGCCGTCGAACGTTGCGTTCAAGACCTCGCCGTCGACCTTGGCCTTCAGGTCGCTCTTGCCGCCGGTAGATAGCGCACGCGGATTGGCGATCGCCGCGTCAACCTTGATCGCTTCCTTGTTCCACGTCAGACCGCCCTGAACCGTCATCGGCTGATCGGGGCTCGGCAACTTCACCGACACGTCGATCGCATCGATACGCTGCGCCGTCTCCGTTCGCGCATCGGCATAGGTCAGCGTGCCGCCTTTGATCTCCACGTCGCGAAAACTGTAATTGCCGCCGCTCGAAGGCTTTGCTTTGTCCTGGGTCGGCGCCGGCCCTTGAGCCGTTTCGAACAACCAGTTGCCGCGTCCCTGCTTGTCGATCTCCAGATTGATCGTCGGGTTGACGAAGCGGACCTGCGTGACGTTCAACGTCCCGGACAACAGCGGCATCAACTCCGCCCCGACCACCATGGCGTCCATCGTCACCATCTGCGGCGCGCTTCCACCGGCCGCGTTCACGAAGCTGACCTTGCCGACTTCGACGCCGAACGCCGGCCAGAACGAAAGCTTCAAATCGCCGTCGATCTTCAGATCGCGTCCCGTGGCAAGACGCGTCTGCGCGATGATCTGGTCCTTATAGACGCTGGTCGGAACCAAGAACGGCAGCGCGACCAGCGCGCCGACGAGCAGGACGAGCAGCAAAAGCACCCAACGAAGAACGCGCCACATAAGGAGAGACTCCTTCCACCGCCGATTTCTGTTAACTTATGCCGCGATCCAGGCGGAATCACGGCCCTCGTCCGCTTCAAACAGCCGCGTTAAGGTCTGAACAGCATCCTGTTCGGTGCTTGTACCAGCACCCTGTGCACATGGCGGTTGTGCGGCGAGGTGCTATAAGCCCGCGCGGCACGCATCCGGACCCTTCATGTCATCGCAATCCAAGACCAACGCGCTCGAAGCCGTCTGGCTTCCCTTCACCGCCAACCGTCAATTCAAATCCGAGCCGCGTCTCATCGCGCGCGGGGCAGGGATGAACTACTACGATCCGCAAGGGCGCGAGCTTCTCGACGGTCTTGCAGGCCTCTGGTGCTCGCTCGCTGGTCTCGGCCGCACGGAAATCACCGAAGCCGTTACCGCGCAGATGCAAGAACTCGACTTCGCGCCGACGTTCCAATTCGCCCACCCGAAAGTGATCGAACTCGCCGGCCGCCTCACCGCGCTGGCGCCCACGGGCCTCGATCGCGTTTTCTTCTGCAACTCGGGCTCCGAAGCCGCCGACACCGCGCTCAAGATCGCACTCGCGTATTGGCGTGCGAAGGGTCAAGCACAGCGCACCCGTCTCGTCGGCCGCATCCGCGGCTATCACGGCACGAACTTCGGCGGCATGTCGGTTGGCGGTATCGCGAACAACCGCAAAGCGTTTGGCACGATGCTCTCGGCCGTCGATCACCTGCCGACGACCTACGACCGCGCGAGCCAAGCCTTCTCGAAAGGCGACCCCGACCACGGCGCACACTTCGCCGACGCGCTCGAAGAATTGGTGATGCTGCACGGCGACACGATCGCAGCCGTCATCGTCGAACCGATGGCGGGCTCGACCGGCGTGCTGCCGCCGCCGAAGGGTTACCTGCAACGCCTACGCCAAATCTGCGACAAACACGGCCTGCTGCTGATCTTCGACGAAGTGATCACGATGTTCGGCCGCATGGGCACGTCCACCGCGGCGGAGCGTTACGGCGTCACCCCCGACATGATCACGTTCGCAAAGGGCGTCACCAACGGCGTCATCCCGATGGGCGGCGTTATCGCCTCGAAGGCGATCTACGACGCGTTCGAGCAGAAGGACGACTGGCAAGTCGAATTCTTCCACGGCTACACCTATTCCGGACATCCCGTTGCGGCGGCGGCGGCTCTCGCGACACTAAACATCTACCGCGACGAAAACCTGTTCGAGCGCGGGAAGCTGATCGAACAGTGGCTTCAGGATGCAGTGCACAAATTGAAAGGCGCCCCGTTCGTCGCCGATATCCGCAATTCCGGCGCTGCAGCCGCCATCGACATCGAACCTGCGCCAGGTGCACCAGGCAAACGTGGGCACGAGGCGATCCGCCGCGCGTTCTTCGACGAAAATATTGTGCTGCGCGTGGGCGGCGACACGATTGCTTTGGGGCCCGCTCTCATAGCAGAACAGGGCCACATCGAACGGCTGGTCGCGGGCGTCGAACGCGTGCTGCGCCGCCTCACTTAAGAACGGAAGGAAGCTTCAATGCTCGTCGGCGTTCCGAAGGAAGTGAAAGTCCACGAATACCGCGTCGGCCTCACGCCATCGAGCGTGCGCGAATTGATCACGCACGGCCACAAGGTGATCGTGCAATCGAACGCAGGCACCGCGATCGGCCTGACCGATGAGATGTACAAAGGCGCTGGCGCCGAAATCGTTGCGACTGCCGCCGACGTCTTCGCCCGCGCCGATATGGTCGTGAAGGTGAAGGAGCCGCAGCCGCCGGAGATCAAGATGCTCCGCTCGGGCCAAGTGCTGTTCACGTACCTCCACCTCGCACCCGATCCCGAGCAAACCGAAGGCTTGCTCAAGTCCGATTGCGTCGGCATCGCTTATGAGACCGTGACGGACGCACGCGGCGGCCTGCCG
>JANLXP010000571.1:0-5200 GCA_031365165.1 Alphaproteobacteria bacterium | reverse complement strand
CGTCGTGACTGTTGACCTTCCGGGGCACGGGCTGACAGTCGTGCCTGAGGCGTATCCGCTGTCGGCGGAGGGTATGGCCGATTTCGTGGACACGTTTGCCACGAAGCTCGCGCTGCCGCGGTTTGCGATCGGCGGCAACTCGATGGGCGGGCATGTCGCGCTTCGCTTTACGATCAAGTATCCGGCGCGAACGGCGGCGGTTATTGCCATCGATTCCGGCGGCGTCCTTCCGCCGAACATGCCGGAGCCGCCCGCGTTCTTCTATCTCGTCCGGACGCCGGTGCTGCGCGAGTTCTTGCGCCTCATTCCCGGAAGACCGGTTGCGGAGGCAACGTTGAAGGCTTCGTTCGCCAACCAAGCCTTGGTGACGGACGCGATGATCGAACGCTATTGGGACCTCAATCGCGAGCCTGCGATCCGGGTCGCGACGCGCAAACGGTTTCGCATGGGGCTCGAGTATTGGCAGGGCGAAGACCGGTTCATGCGCGAGCATCTCGGCAAGATTTCGGTGCCGGCCCTGGTGCTGTGGGGCGCTCAGGACAAGCTCATACCGGTTGCGGCCGCCGAGCTTGTGAAGAGCCTGATCCCTGGCAGCCAGGCGATCGTCTATCCCGAGGGCGGACATATCCTCCAGGAAGACTTGGCCGACAAATCGGCGGCCGATGCGCGTACGTTTCTCAAGGCCGTGTTCTCACTACCCTGAGGCGGATTGCATCCGTGGGCGGGGCGCGCCAAGGTGCGCCGCCCCGCTATTGAGAGTCCCCGTCCATGCTTACCAAAGCCGACGATTATCCCGTCCATCAGACGCCGGAACCGATCGCCTACGCCGGGACGGATAGGAATTTCTACGACCGGTATTTCTTCAATGGGTACACGACGGCCGGCGACACGTTCTTTGCGGTCGCGCTGGGTGTCTACCCAGTTCTGAACGTGATGGACGGTGCGTTTTGCGTCGTGGTGGACGGGGTGCAGCACAACCTGCGTGTCTCGCGCATACTCGTCATGGAGCGAATGGATACGCGCGTCGGCCCGCTTTCCGTCGATGTCGTCGAGCCGCTGCATTCATTGCGCGTTCGTGTCGAGAAGAACGACCATGGAATTTCGGCGGATATTCTTTTCCGTGCGCGGTCGGCGCCGATTGAGGAGCCGCGCTTCACCTATCGCGTGGGCCCGCGTCCGGTGATGGACTATACGCGGTTGACGCAGAACGGCACGTATGAAGGTTGGATCGAGGTGAAGGGCCGGCGGATCGACGTTGCAGGCCATGTGGGCACGCGCGACCGCTCGTGGGGGATCAGACCTGTTGGTGCGCAGGATTCCCAGCCCGTTGCGCCACCGCGGGCACCGCAATTTTATTGGTTGTGGGCGCCGATGAATTTCGAGGATCGGATCACGCTCTTTCACGACAATTCGGACGCGACCGGCAAGCCGTGGAACACGCATGCCGTTATGGCGGCGACAGGTGAGGGGCCGGCCACGCACATGGCTTCGTGTTCGTCGGAGGTGATCTTCAAGTCCGGTACGCGCCATGCGAAGGCGGCGTCGATTTCCATGCGCGATGCCGAGGGTCTCGACTATCGCATCGACCTCAAGCCGAAGTGGAATTTCTATATGAGCGGGCTTGGCTATACGCATCCCGAATGGGGGCATGGGCGGTTTCGCGGCGAGCTTGCGGTTGGTTATGATACGATCGATATCGCAAACGTGAACGAGAGCGAGTTTCACTATCTGCATGTGCAGGCGTTTTCGGACGCAACGTTGACCGGACCGAATGGGCTGGTGCGCAAGGGTCATGGCGTGCTTGAGCAGTTGATCATCGGCGCGCATGGGCCGAGCGGGTTCACCGGATTGTTGGATGGCGCGAAATGAAAGAATTGGAAGACCGTATCGTTCGTTACCTCTCGCACCGCATGCCTGAAGCCGGTCGGGTTTCGGTGATTGCGCTCTCGCGTATCCATGGTGGGGCGAGCCGCGAGACGTTTCGTGTGCGCATTGATCAAGAGCGCGGTGGCGAGCGGGGGTTGATCTTCCGGCGCGATCCGATATCGACGTTGATCGAGACGGAGCGCGAGGTCGAGTTCGCGGCCTATCGCTCTTTCATGGGAACGGCCGTGCCGGTGCCTGGTGCGCTCTACTTGGAGCGCGAGCTTGAATGGCTTGAGCGGCCGTTCTTCGTGATGGAGGAGGTTGAGGGTTGCACTGCGGGGTCGATCTTGGCAGCGGATCCTTACGGGGCGCATCGCCAAAAGATCGGCGAGCAGTTCTTCACGATCCTCGGCAACATCGCCAAGCGCGATGTGGCGACGTCCGATCTGGCGAAGCACGTGCCTGCCGTGAAAGCGGACGAAGCTTGGAAGGCGGAGCTTACCAAGTGGGAGAAGGTCGTCGACGAGGACGAACTCGAGCCGCAGCCGATCTTGCGCGCAGCCATCCGCTGGATGCGGCGTAATCCGCCGCCGCCGGCGCAGAAGATTTCCGTCGTGCACGGCGACTATCGCACCGGCAATTTCTTGTTCGACGGCGCGGGCGCGATCCGCGCAGTGCTCGATTGGGAGATGGCGCATGTGGGCGATCCGCTCGAAGACCTCGGCTGGGCGCTCGATCCGCTGTGGTCGTCGGACCGGTCTCATCCCGGGGGGATGCTGACGCGCGATGCCGCGATCGCGGTGTGGGAGAAGGCGAGTGGTTTGAAGGCCGATCCGAAGGCGCTCGCCTGGTGGTCGATGTTTGCTTCGTTCAAGGGGGCTGCGATTTGGATTTCGTCGGCGAAAGAATTTGAGGCGGGCACGAATAGCGATCCGGTGATGGCGTTCTCCGGCCTCTATTGCCTGCCGTTCCATAACAAACGGATTGCCGACATGTTGCTTGCCGCGCGCGAGGCCGCCTGATGAAACCCTCACCCGAACTCGTTTTGAATCAAGCGTTCGCGAAGATCGCGATGGAGATGGGGCCTGCGCTCCCGCCAGGTTATGGACAGGGGTCGGCCACGACGATGGCGGTTTTGCTGCTGATGATCGGCCAAGAATTCGACCGGGCCGCGGACATTCGTGCGAAAGAGAACCGCGTGATGCGCGCGTTGTGCGGTGATGCTGCGAAGGGGATCGGCGGCGAGCTGGGCGCGAGGCTTAGCGCTGTCGTCGGCGTGCGAGACGAGGATTTGACGATCGCTGGTCTCGACCGTGTGAACGGCGAACTCAAGCGGTTGTTGATCGAGTTGCAGACGCATGCCGAGCAGAAGGGCGAGCGCGCGCTTGAGTTGCGTATCCTGCGTTTCCTGAGCGAGGCGGCGACAGCGCGGCAGGTGCATTTGCCCGCGATGTAAACGGCGGGTCGGCCCAGGTGGACGGCGCGCGTGCGGTGGCCTAAATTCCGCCTATTACGCAATTGGAGATGCAGCTATGGGCTATCATCATCTGGCGCTGGCGACGCGCGATATGAAGGCGATCGACCATTTCTACCGCGAGGTCATGGGCTTTGACTTGAAGAAGGTCGAGGTTGGGCCGACGCCAGGCGGTGGTTGGGCGAAGCACTTCTTCTATGAGATCGAGCCCGATCGCTTCATCGCGTTTTGGGAGTTGCATGGGCCGGCTTACGAGAAGCCGTTTGAGACGGGCTTATCGAAGGCTGTTGGGCTGCCGCAGTGGGTGAACCACATCTCGTTCTATTCGCCGACGGAAGCGCACTTGGCCGAGAAGCGCGAGATGTGGCTCGGCAGCGGTTTCGACGTGATGGAGATCGACCACAATTGGTGCCGCTCGATCTACACCACCGATCCGAATGGAACGATGGTCGAGTATTGCGTGACGACGGGACAGTTCACGCAAGCCGACAAGGACGAAGCGCTGAAGGCGTTGACGACGGATGACGTGCAGCATTCGAAGCCGCCGAAATCGATTCAGGTGCACAAGGCGAAGGATTTTCGCCGCGCTGCGGAATAAGCAACCTCAGGAGCCATCAGATGAAGGTCGTTGAGATCCCGCAATACGGGGTCGATCATTTGCGCGTTGTTGAGCGCGCCGACGTGCAGCCGGGGCCGGGGCAGGTTCTGCTGCGGATGAAGGCGGCGACGTTGAACTATCGCGATTTGCTGACCGTGAATGGTGGCTATGGCGGCGCGTACAAGCTGCCGCTGGTGCCGCTGTCGGATGGGTGCGGCGAGGTCGTGGCGATCGGGCCTGGTGTTACGCGGGTGAAGGTTGGCGACCGCGTGGCGACGCTCTTCTTTCAAAATTGGATCGGCGGCGAGCCGTCGCGCGAAGGGTTGATGAGCGCGCTCGGCGGTTCGCTCGACGGTATTTGGCGCGACCTATGCGTGCTATCCGAGCAGGGCGTTTCGAAGGTGCCGGCGCATTTGAGCGATGCCGAGGTTGCGGCGCTGCCGTGTGCTGCGTTGACGGCTTGGCGTTCGCTGGTCGTCGAAGGTGGGCTCAAGGCTGGCGATACGGTCGTCGTGCAAGGCACGGGTGGCGTTTCGATTTTTGCGCTGCAGTTCGCGAAGGCGGCTGGTGCCGAGGTGATCGTCACCTCGTCGTCGGATGAGAAGCTTGCGCGCGCGAAGGCGATGGGCGCCGATCATCTGGTCAATTACAAGAAGACCGCGGCGTGGTCGGGTGCGGTACGCGAGATCACGGGCGGGCGCGGCGCGGACCACGTGGTGGAAGTCGGCGGTGCGGGCACGTTCGCGCAGAGCCTGGCCTCAATCCGCGTCGGCGGGCACATCTCGATTATCGGGTTGCTCGCTGGAGCGTCGAACGATCTCATGATTCCGTTCGTGATTGGTGCCAACGCGAAGATCAAAGGCATTTCGGTCGGCGCGCGGCAGCACTTCGAAGACATGTGCCGCTCGATCACGCTGCATAAGATCAAGCCGGTGATCGACAAGACGTTCGGGTTCGACGAGACGAAAGCCGCGCTCGGCCACATGGCGGGGCAGAGCCACTTCGGGAAAATCGCGATCGATCTCGCGGCGTGAGTTATCCGCCGATGCGGCGGAAGCGGTAAGTGCCGGCGTTCGAGGCGGCGTCGGCCGTTGCCATGTCGCGCATTTTCGCGTGTTCGGGTGATAGGGCGCAGGCGGGGTCGGTGGCGGCGGCGTTGCCGGTGATCGCGAAGGCTTGGCAACGGCAGCCGCCCCAGTCGATCTCGGCACGTTCGCAGCCGTTGCACGGCTTGGGCATCCATGCGGTGCCGCGGAATTTTT
>JANLXP010000545.1:0-6474 GCA_031365165.1 Alphaproteobacteria bacterium | reverse complement strand
GCCGGCCACGACCGAAATCGTCCACGTGAAGCACCAGCCGTTGCAATGAAACATCGGCAGCGACCAGAGGTAAACGGGATGCGCGCGAATCGAAGCCGAAATCACGTTCCCCATCGCGAGCAGATACGCACCGCGCGAATGGAACACGACACCCTTCGGGTTCCCCGTCGTGCCGCTTGTGTAGTTCAGCGTAATCGCTTGCCACTCGTCGGCGGGCAGCGACCAAACGAACCCCGGATCGCCACCCTTCAGGAAATCCTCGTATTCGATCTCGCCGATCAGTTCGCCGCCGTTGAATTCTGGATCGTCGATCCCGATCAGATAGGGTTTGGCTTTGCAGAGCTTCAACGCCTCCCGCGCCAGCGCCCCGAACTCCTTGTCGACGATCAAGACCTTCGCCTCGCCATGATCGAGGATGAACGCAATCTCCTGCGCGCTCAGGCGGTAGTTGATCGCGTTCAACACGCCTTGCGTCATCAACACGCCGTAGTGCGCGTCCAGCATCGGCGGAATGTTCGGCGCGATCACCGCGACCGTGTCGCCGAGCCCGACACCCCGCTTCGTCAGAGCCGACGCCAGCCGCCGGCATCGCTCGTAGAACGTCGCATACGTGATCTTCTGCTCGCCGTGCAGAATGGCGATGTGGTTCGGAAACGTGAAAGCCGCCCGCTCCAAGAAAGTCAGCGGCGAGAGCGATTGAAAGTTCGCCGGGTTCTTGTCGAGATCGAGCGTATAGGGGTTCGTCTGGCGTTTGGCTTTCGCCACCGGCTTTGCCTTCGATGCCGCCTTCGCCGTCTGCTTGGCCAAGCTCTTCACCGGCTTTTTGACGGCCTTACCCTTGCGCGCGGACGGCATTTCGACACCCTTTTGTCTGGATTGCGCGGGACGTTAGCGAAGGGGGCAGGGGCCGCGCAACATCGGTGACGAACCGACGCACGCTCGCCCGCTGGCAGGGTGCATGGCCGCTCGCTATGCAAGGGTCATGCACCGCGTCACCGCCGCCGACTACCGCAAAATCCTCTCGCTGCTCGCAACCGCCGTGATCATGCTGCTCGCGAACGGGCTGCAAGGCACGCTCGTTCCTGTGCGCGCGCACGAAGCAGGCTTCACCGCAACGGCGATCAGCTTGATCGGTGCCGCCTATTTCACCGGCTTCGTCAGCGGCTGCTTGCTAGGCCCCCGCCTCATCCACCGCGTGGGCCACATCCGCGCCTTCGCGATTTTGGGTGCACTGACGGCGGCGATCGTCTTGATCCACGCGCTGATTGTGAACCCCTATGTCTGGGCTCTGCTTCGCGCAGGCATCGGCTTTTGCGCCGCCGGCATGTTCGTGATCCTCGAAGGCTGGCTGAACCAGCAAGCGCGCAACGAAATCCGCGGCCGCGTGTTCACGACCTACGCGGCGCTTAACAACCTCGCGCTGCTGGGCGGCCAATACCTGTTCACGCTCGGCAATCCGGGCTCCTACGAACTGTTTTCGATCTGCGCGATCCTGACGATGCTGTGCCTCGTCCCCGTCGGCGTCACGCGCCAGCCCGAACCGCAAAGCCACAGCCGCGCAAAGCTTCGTCCCGGCCGTCTCTACCGGCTCTCGCCGGTCGGTGCCGTTGGCGCCGTCGCGGTTGGCCTCTCCAGCGGCGCGTTCTGGATCTTGGCGCCAGTCTACGCCGACTCGCGCGGCATGCACGGCGACAACCTCGCACTCTTCATGTCGGTCGTAATCTTCGGTGGCGCGCTTGCGCAGTTTCCGTTGGGCCGCCTCTCGGACTTCACCGATCGCAGGCTGATCATCGGTATCGCGGCCGCCTTCGCCGCGTTCGCAGGCGTGATGCTGGCAAACCCGGCGCCATTCGGTATCGACGGCGAAACCTGGCTGCTCGCCGGCGGCTTCCTCTATGGCGCGACGGCGTTCCCGATCGGATCGCTCACCAACGCGCACCTGAACGATCACGCCGACAAGGGCGAGATGACGGAGGTCGCGAACTCGAACCTTTTCCTCTACGGCGTCGCTGCCGCCTTCGGTCCGCTCTTGGCGGCCGTGGTGGTCAACAGGTGGGGCTTAAGTGCGATCTTCTTCTACACGGCGACGATCCACACGACCTTCATGGCGTTCGTATTGATCCGCGTGTTCTTGAGGGCCCCGGTCGCCCGCGAGAACCGCCCAAGCTTCGAGCCCGCCGCCGTCCAAGCCGCAGCCCCGGTCCGCCTGCAAGGCGAACCGGTAGCCGGAAAGTAGTCGTTACGGCTTATCGCGCGTCCGCTGGAACGACGCGAACACCGATGCCGGATCGTATTTGAGCTGCGGCGCGTCTTCCTCGGCGGGGGCCTCGGCCTCGACCGCATCGCTCGCGGGTTTCAGCGTTGCGCCCTTTGCTTCTGGCGGCGCGTTCCGAGCCTTGCGCGCGGAGGCCTTCTCGACCGCAAGGTCGAGCTCAAGCTGTGAGCAAAGGCTCAGCGTCACCGGATCGACCGGCTTGATGTTCTGCATGTTCCAGTGCTCGCGATTGCGGATCAGCTGGATCGTCGACTTCGTCGTGCCGAGCAACTTGCCGATCTCCGCGTCCGTCACCTCGGGGTGATTGCGCACGAGCCAAAGGATCGCATCGGGCTTGTCCTGCCGGCGCGACACCGGCGTATAGCGCGGGCGTCCCTTTTGCTTCGCGCTCGGCATTTCGAACGCCGACTTCGTCATCACCAGCCGCTTGCGCGGATCCTTCTCTGCCGCCGCGATCTCTTCGCGCGTCAACTGCCCCATCATCACGGGGTCCAGCGGCACGATCTTTTCCGGATGCATGTCGTCGGCCATCGCTTTGATCTCCAGCGCATGCAGCGCACAGAACTCACCGATCTGGTCGAACGTCAGCGTCGTCTGATTCAAGAGCCACATGGCCGTCGCCTTGGGCATCAATGGCTTTGTCATTGGGTAAAACCTCTCTCAAGGGCGCCAGCGGGTTCGAGCCGCCAGGCCGGAAATTCACCTCAGAATGAAGGGAGTTTCAGGCGCCTATATAGTCGTTCATGGCGGCCGAGGGAAGCCGAATCCGCCCGCGGAAATGTGCGCTAAACTGTCTGTTGAGGATAGGCCATGGCATACGCAATCAAAGTCCAGGTTCAAGACCCGCGTGCGAAGGCATTCGCGTTCACAGCGCAGAAGACAATGTACGGCGGCAAGCTGATCGCCACAGGCGACACGATCTTCATCTTCGCCAGCGAGAACGAAGGCGGGCAGGGGCTCATCGCGCGCGGCATCGTCACGTCGGCTGACGCCGTCGCAAGGAAGCGCGGTCTCGCCCGCCAAACCCCACGCGTCAGCATCACCATCAAACGCTCCGCACTCGCCAAGCGACCGCTCGGCCGCGCGCAACTCATACCGTTCACGGCCTGGACCGACGGCAAACCGGAGACCGAACTCAATTTCAAGTACTACCGCCAAGCCACGAACAAAATCGTCGGCCTCTCGGGTCAAGCGGCAGCGTTCCTCGGCAAGTTCTTCTAAGGAAGATATCTAAACCACGAACAGCACGAAAAACACGAAGCGCTTGCGGCCGGTCGGCGAAGCCAGTTCGGCGCGAAGCGCCAAAATTGCGCGCTACGCGCGCCGGCGTCCGTCATGGCACAGAGCGCCTTCGTGACGTTCGTGCAGTTCGTGGTTCAATATCTTTCTCCTTGGCGTCTTTGCGTGAAATCTCTTTCTAACGCCAGTACAAAGACGGCATCTAAGGCGTCAGCAGAATCTTCCCAATGTGACTGCTGCCAGCCATCCGTGCATGCGCCTCCGCCGCTTTGGAAAGCGGCATGACGCTGTCGACGATCGGCTTGATCCGCCCCGCTTCGATCAAAGGCCACACCTCACGCTCGACCGAGCGCGCGATCTCGGCCTTCTCCGCGTTCGCGCGCGCCCGCAACGTCGAACCCGTGATCGTGAGCCGCTTCAGCATCAGGATCATAAGGTTCAAATCCGCTTGCGATCCATGCTGGAACGCAATGTTGACGAGCCGCCCCTCGACCTTGAGCAGCGAGATGTTCTTCTGAATGTAATCGCCGCCCACCATATCCAAGATCACGTCGACGCCGGCCCCGTCCGTCGCTTGCCGCACAGCTGCAACGAAATCCTCCTCGCGATAATTGACCGCGAGCGTGGCGCCGAGCTTCACGCAGGCCGCACACTTCTCGGCCGATCCCGCGGTCGTGAACACGCGATTGCGCCGCGCCGCGAAGAGTTGGATCGCGGCCGTCCCGATGCCGCTCGATCCGCCATGCACCAGCAGCGTCTCGCCAGGCTTCAGCCGCGCGCGATCGACAACGTTCGTCCATACCGTCATGTAAACTTCCGGCAGCGCCGCCGCATCGACTAGCGACACGCCGCGCGGCACAGGCAGCACGCTGCCCTCGTGCGCGATGCAGTACTCGGCGTAGCCGCCGCCCGCGACCAGCGCACAAACTTCGTCACCCACGCTCCAGCGCGAACTGTTCGGCGCGCCATCGACGATCGTGCCCGACACTTCCAGTCCCAATGTCTGCGGCGCGCCAGGCGGTGGCGGATACATGCCCGCGACCTGCGCCAGGTCACCGCGGTTCACACCCGCCGCCGCGACCTTGATCAGCACCTCGCCCGACCCCGGCACTGGAACCGGCACGGGAACCTTCGTGATGTGCGCGACGCGCGCGCCCGAAACTTCTCCGGGCAGAACAGCAGTCATCGTTTCGGGCAGTGTGGGCACGGAGCTTTTCCTTCTTGCGGGCCTTGAGCGGGTTGGGAATTATTAGCCCAGCGCAAAGGGAATTGGCCAATGGCGTGGGACGATCTCGATCCGAAGGCGAAGAAACCGCCGCCCATCGACCTCTTGCTGATGTCGATTGAGGACCTCACGAACCGCATCGCCGAGTTCGAGGCCGAAATCGCCCGCATGAGGGAGGCGATCAAGGGCAAAGAATCGCAACGCTCGACCGCCGACGCGCTCTTCAAGAAGACCTGATTTCAGTACGCGATCGCCATTCTCAAACCGCGCGAATCACGTTCGATATCCTGCGCTGCAAACTTTGCCGTCTTTTGCAACACGTTTCTGGCGGTCAAAACCAAGACGCAAGCGTCCAACAGGTCATCCGCTTTTGCGCCAGTCCCGCGCAGACGCTGCAACCAATCGTCTAAATTCATGAAGCCTGCGCGCTGCAATAGGTCCTTGCGCACCGCGAGACCGTCGGCCGAATGCTTCGAATCAAGCGGCGTCCAACTGTTCAGCCGCGCGAACGCCAGCTCAGGATGGGCCTCGTAAATACGAGCCTGCATGACTGGCGAAATCGCGCGGTCGATTTCGATGATCTTCGGCCTGATCGCCCAGATCTGTTTTGAGAGCCCGCCGAAGCCGTTTTCCTTCGACCACTGATTCGCGATTTGCCAGTCGTTTTGCGGGAATTTCAGCGCGCCGCGCGGCAGCGTCCTAAACACGCGAGAACCATGTGGAGAAATGACTTTTCGCGCCGCAACCTCACATTGCCGCACGCCGTTTCTCGAAAGTCCGATCGGCATGTCTACAGCGATGACCTGAGCATCGCTCGCTATCGCGTTCCAATTCGGAGCAATTCGGAAATTGGCGTTGCTCAGATTCGGGTCCGCTTCGACGACTAACCATCCGCTCCGGCAACCATCTATTCCAGCAACGCGCTGCACGTAGCGCGACATGGGTGTTAACTCTCTTTCGCGTGACCGACTGTGCTTTTCGTGCCAAGCTTGGCTCGAACAATGCAAGCAACGATATCTTAAGCTTGAACTGTGCCGCCCTCATGTTCTTCGATTCGGTTGGGGACATGCGGTCGACGGTTTCAAGCTTCTCTCGGCTGAACCGTCAAACTGGGAAAGACCGCATGAAGAGTTGGATTAAAGGGGAAGCGATGGCCTACAGACCCAATGCGGCTGATCCGCAGGTCGCGAACGCACTGTCGTTCGCAGGCTCCGAACTCTTCAAGCGCACGTTCGAAGAAGGCATGGCGATGGTCGAAGAGACCGCGTCGTACTTGGACGGCAAGGGTCGGGCTGAATCGAAATTGCTGCCGTCGAAAGCGGCTCTGGCCTATGCGGGCGAAAGCATGCGCCTTACGACGCGCCTGATGCAGGTGGCCTCGTGGCTGCTCGTGCAACGCGCCGTCTCGGAAGGCGAGATGACGATGGACGAAGCTGGCAAAGACAAATATCGCCTCGGCGCACGCGAAATCTGCCGCGGCCGCCGCGCGGAAAACGCGGACCTTCTGCCGGCAAAGCTGCTCGACCTCTTGGAGCGCAGCATGAACCTGTACGAGCGCGTTGAGCGCCTCGACCAGCTTCTCTACGGCAAGGACGCGGTCTCGGCCGCGCCAAGCGTCCATCACCAGTTCAACCGCCTGCAGGCCGCCTTCGGCGCAGCGGAATAAAAGTTACGGGGTGTCATTCGCGAAAAGCGAAGACAAAAAGGGCGGTCCCAGTGGCCGCCCTAAATTTTT
>JANLXP010000270.1:0-14978 GCA_031365165.1 Alphaproteobacteria bacterium | reverse complement strand
TGCCGTTCACCGCAACCGGCCGCTCGGCTTCCGGGAAAAAAACGAACTTTTTCCAAACCACGATCAAGCCGTTTTGCGTGGCGTCCGAAAAACCAAGCACGCACAGAACGTCCAGCAAAACCTCCGTCAGGGCTTGCGCGTCCGGATGGCTGATGTCGCGCACGTGCAGCAGCAGATCGGCCTCCAGCACCTCTTCCAGCGTCGCGCGGAACGCGGCAACAAGCTGTGTCGGCAGATCGGAGATGAAACCCACCGTGTCGGAGAGAATGATCCGCCGCTTCGACGGCAGCACGAGCCCGCGCATCGTGGGATCGAGCGTTGCGAAGAGCTGATCCTTGGCGACGACGTCGGAACTCGTCAGCCGGTTGAACAGCGTGCTCTTGCCGGCGTTCGTGTAACCGACGAGCGCAACCACAGGAAATGGCACGCGCTTGCGCGCCTCACGGTGCAGCTGGCGCGTCCGCTTCACATCTTCCAGTTCGCGCTTCAGCCGCGCGATTCGATCGCCGATGGCGCGCCGGTCGGCTTCGATCTGTGTTTCACCCGGACCACCCAAGAAGCCGAAGCCGCCGCGTTGCCGCTCCAAGTGGGTCCATGACCGGACGAGCCGGCCCTTCTGATACGAAAGATGCGCAAGCTCGACTTGCAGCCGGCCTTCCGCCGTCCGCGCGCGCTCGCCGAAGATCTCGAGGATGAGCCCGGTGCGATCCAGCACCTTCACGTTCCACGCCTTCTCCAGATTGCGCTGCTGCACCGGCGAGAGCTGCCCATCGACGATGACGAGCTCCGGCTTCTCCGCCTCGCACAAGCCATGCAGCTCCTCGACCTTCCCCTTCCCGATCAAGGTGGCAGGGCGCGGTTCGCTGAGAGGTGCGGGCAGGGTTGCAATCACGTCGAGATCGATCGCGCGCGCAAGGCCCGTCGCCTCTTCGAGGCGCGCCTCAAGCGAACGCGGTTCGTCGGACCGCTTCATGTAAGGATGAACGATGATCGCCCGGCGCGACCCTGGGGTCCAATCGCCGAACGAACGCCCGCGAGAAGGTTCGATCAAATCAAGGCCGCTTCTAATGTCTGGCTAAGCGTCGGCCGCTTCCGGCGTTTCTTGCTCGAACAACGGAACGGCAACCGACGGCATCACCGTCGATATAGCGTGCTTATAGACCAGCTGCGAGTGCCCATCGCGGCGCAGAAGAACGCAGAAATTATCGAACCAGGTGATGATCCCCTGGAGCTTCACCCCGTTGACCAGAAAAATGGTCAGAGGTGCTTTGTTCTTGCGACAGGCATTCAGGAACGTGTCTTGAAGGTTTGCTTGTCGATCACTCATGGGTTGGCCCCATTTTTCACTTGCTCCGCCCGAAACACACGGGGTTGGCGATACCGTTATCCGGCTACTGTGACAGGTGTGCGACCACGCGACTCAATGTGTCCGCCACTCGTCTTTGGAGAAAATGGACGAGCCGTCGCGGTGGGGCAAGTGTGAAGCACGCGAGGGGGAGCGTTAACTATCGAGACGCCCAGTACATATTGCCGATTTTGGCAGTAATAAGCCCTGGTTTTCCGTCACCCACCGGGTTCCCGTCGATTCGGGTGACAGGAAGAACCCCAAACGAAGCTGCGGATATGAACGCCTCGCGTGCGTTTCGCGCCTCCTCCACGCTGAACGCGCGCTCCGAAAGTTCCACACCCATCTGTCGGCAAAAGGGAATGATTTCTCCGCGCGTCACGCCTGGCAAGATCGCGTGGTCGAGCGCGCGCGTACGCAACACGCCCTTCGCGTCAACGATCCACGCGGTGGTCGATGCGCCTTCCGTGACGAAGCCGTCGCGATCGACGAACCACGCCTCGAACGCGCCGGCCTCACGCGCCACCTGTTTGGCCAGCACGTTGGGAAGCAACGCCGTCGACTTGATATCGCAACGCGCCCAGCGCGCCTCAGGCTGCGTCACAACCGCGATGCCCGTCTCCGCAAGCTGCGCATAGCGCGCGAAGTTCAGCGAGCGTGCGGTGACGACAAGCGTCGGCTTTACAGAGGCCGCCGGAAATCCGTGATCGCGCCGCGCCACACCGCGCGACACCTGCACATAGACCAAGCCTTCCCGAACACGATTGAGCCTGACCGTTTCGCGCATGATATGAGCGAGCTGACGCGAGCCCACCGGCGCACGCATCTTCAACTCGCCGAGCGAACGCTCCAGTCGCGCCAAATGCGGTGCCTCGTCGATCAATGCCCCCTCACGGATCGCGCACACTTCATAGACGCCGTCCGCGAACTGAAACCCGCGATCCTCGACCGCCACCGACGCTTGCGCGAACGGCACATAGCGCCCGTTGACATAGGCAATGCGAGACATACCGCTCAAACCTCTCTGACTCGACCAAGCCCTATATAGCAGACGTCCCCGGCGTCCCTCGCGTCCCCGGTATCCCCTTGTCCCAAGCGTCCGGAACGTCCGGAACGTCCGGTTGTCCGCTTGGGGCGAGCACTGCGACAGTTTGTGGGTGACACAGTGGACCATTTATCCACCCGACCCGCGTCGCCATATTCAATTGACCCTCACCACCGAAAGGCAAGCACGCCCGCCAACGACGTTCCCATCGCTTCCGGCATTCTAACGTTCCCTTTATTCCTTTCATCTCTGTGCCCCCTCATAGGGACAAAGGGAATTGGCAGGCCACGTCTAACCCAAAGGGATAAAGTTAGAGTAGAGGGAACAAAGGGAACGTTGGAACGCCGGGAGCGAATTGTACGCCGGACGAACCGGACGCTTGGGACAAGGGGATACCGGGGACGTGGGGGACGCCAGGGACACGGGGGACGTCAAACAAGACCAGGCGTGCGAATGGCGGGCCGGTGTGTGCGACACGCGCCCCCGTTTCTTCTATACCTCGCTCAAAGAACCGGACTCGGCTGGAGCCGCAAATGGCAGACCTGGGCGACCTGATCAAACAAGCCGACGAGACCGCGCGCGGGCTCGCGCAACAAGCGGTCGACCTCTACCACCAACTGCCGCCCGAGGCGCTAGCCGCCATTGCCGGCGCGACCGCCATTGTCGGCTACGCGAGTGTCGCGCTCGGCTGGTGGCGCGGCATACGAAACCTCTGGCTGCGCATCTTCTACCCCGACGAATTCAAGAAACATCAACCGGTGACTCAGGCAGGCCTCGAGGAAGCAGTGAAGGTGCTCCTCGCCAGTATCAAGAACAGCCAAGCACCGGCTGCCCAGACCGCTGAGCGGGTCAAACAAATCGAAAGTGCCGTCAGGAGCGACTCGCCCGAAGTCCGCAAAGCGGTGGTCCAACTCAGCGAAAACAAAGCCGACGACGCTTATGCGACACTGATCAAAGTCGCGAACGAACGGCGCGCCGCAAACGACATCGATGCAGCCGTCGCCGAACTGCTGCGCGCGGCAGCCTTCGTCTCGGTCTCGGACCCGAAGAAAGCAGCCGAAGCATACGAGCAAGTGCTGACGCTCAAACCCGACTCTCACACCGCCCATCTGGGTCTCACCTACTACAACCTCGCGATCGGAAATGGCGCCAAGGCCGTGGCGCATGCCGAGAGCGCGCAAAAATTCGCGACGACCGACATCGAAGCGTCATCCGCGCGCGCGGCACTCGTCATGGTCAGCTTGCGCCACGGCCAAGGCCAACGCGCGCTCGATCTCGTTCGCGACAACGTGAAGGTGCTTCGCGCGCGCCGCGATGCGAAGCCCGACGACGAACTCGCGAGCCGAAGCCTGGGCGAAGGGTTGCAACAGTTGGGTGATGTGCAGGCGACGCTGGGCGACCTCGCGGGCGCACGCAACAGCTATCAGCAAGCTTACAACCTTCGCGCCGAACTTGCGCAAAAGCGCCCCGACAGCGGCGACATTCAACGCGAGCACTATCACGCAGCGATGGGCATGGCCTCCACCCTCGCCGGTTGGGGCGACATTGCGACCGCGCTCACCTATGCCGCCTACGCCGAAGAATTATCGGCCGCACTCGCCAAGGCAAATCCGACGCGTGATGACGTCGTGCGCGAGGCCTCGATCTGCCGGACGGAACACGGCCGCCTACTCCAGCAGTCCGGCGACCTGCACGGCGCGCTGCAACGCTACGAAGCCTCGATGGCCGAGTTTCGAAAGCTGGCCGAACGCCAAGCCGACGTCCTTCAACCCCAAATCGACCTGAAGAACGCCTACCTGCTGCTCAGCGAAAGCCGCGAGCGCGCAGGCGATCTGGACACCGCCCTGATGGACGCGCGCCGCGCGGTGGAGATCGCAGAGAAGTCGCGCGCACGCGCGCCCCACGACACGATCATCCTGGCCGAAGAAATCAACGCGCGCCGCTGGCTTGCCGGGATCGAGATGCGCGCCGGCAATCTGCAAACCGCAGCGCAGCAGTGCGAGACGGCCCTCGTCGCCGCGCAGAACCCTAAAGCCGAGATCATCGCGCGCGAAAACACGATCGCGGTGCTTTATCAGGTCCGCGCCGCCATCCGCGCGCAAACGGGCGACATCCACGCCGCATCGGCCGACTACGCCGAAGCCATCGAAATCTACGAAGCGCTGCACATCAGCCAGCCGGACGCCACCGCCATCACACAGCAGCTGTTGAGCTGCCGGATCGAGCACGCCGAACTGAAAGCGCAAGTCGGCGAAGTCGGCGACGCCGACGCGATATTGGATGGCTGCGTCGCGGCGGCCGACGCGCTCGTCGCACAACACCCGCACGCGATCGAGACGAAACGCATCGCCGCCTGGGTGCGCTACCGTCTGGGTCAACGTATGCGCAGCGGTGGTGACGCGAACGGTGCCGTGAAAGCGCTCCGCGACACCCGCAACCGCTACCAAGCGCTCACCGGCAAAGATGAGGCCGATGCCGGCGATCGCACGATGGTCGCCTGGTCCAACATCTCCCTCGCTCACGCGCTGACCGCGACCGGCATGTTCGACGAAGCCGAAACCTCAGCCGCCGCCGCGCGGGCGACGGCCGAACAACTGACCCTCGCCGATCCGCTGAACACGAACACGCAAGCCCTGCTCGCCAGCGCCGTCGAAACCGAAGGCTACATGCACGGCGCACGCGGCCGCCTGCAGGAACAAGTCCGCGCGTTCGAGCGCATGCTGAAAGTGAACTCCGATCTCGCGAAACGCACGGGCGCCGGCGCCGACACCCAAAGGAACCTCGCAGCAAGCCATCTGGTGCTGGGCCAAGCGCTCTCCATCGTAGGCCGCGTGCCCGAAGCGATGAAAAGCCTCGCGACCTCGCTCCACTTGCGCAAAGCAATCGTCGAGAAGTTCAAGCGCTGGGAAGATCGCCTCGAACTGGTGCGCGGTCATCTGGCGCTTGCATCCGCGCTGGACGAACCGAAGAAGGCGGCTGAAGGTCTAATCCACGTCACCGCAGCCTTCGCGATCGCCGAGGAGCTGGCGCGCAAACTTCCCGATATTGCGGCGGTCCAAGTGCAACTCGCGGCCGTCCATCACCAAAAGGGCGACTTGCTGCTCTCGCTCGGCCGCTATGCCGAAGCGGAGAAGTCCTACAAAACCGATCTCGCAGCGCGACGCACGCTTCTTAGCCGCGACAAATCAAACGAAGATCTGCGCGAACGCATTGCGGGCAGCGAAGCCTGTATCGCCGAATGCCGCTTCCTCGCGGGCGACAAGAAAAGCGCCAAGCCCCTCTTCGTCACCGCCCTCGCCTCTTACCGCGCAATCGCCGAAGCGCAAACGAACGACCACTGGTTGGCGTGGAACATCCTGTGGCCCACGTTCCGCCTCGCACAAATCGACGCGAACAAACCCGGCCAACTCGATGCGGCGCGCATGTTGAAGGGACTGCAAGAACGCGACGGCCACGACCGCATCGGCCGCCACTCGGGCTGGCTCAACGACATGCGCAACCTGTTCCCGGAGCTCGGCTAAGACTTTCGCGCGAGAGCCTGCATCTTCGCGATCGATGCCCGCGCCGCGCGTGCGCTCGCACTCTCCGCCGCCCTGTATGACGCGACCACGCCCTCGCCCAATGGCGTAAGCCGTGCGCCGCCGCCGGACGCCCCACCTGGCGCCGCACGCACCACAGGCCGGCCGAACGTCGTGTTCAACTCCTGCACCAGACCCCACGCGCGCCCATAGCTCATCTTCAGCGCAACGCCCGCCTGCCGGATCGAACCGTGCGCCGCGATCAACTCCAGCAGGCGCACCTTTCCAGGCCCTATCGAGCCCTTGTCGTCGATATCAATGCGGAGCGTGATCCGTGCCACGGTCGCAACAGTGGCCCGACGCCGCACCCGATTGCAAGACGGCTCGATTTGCCACGGCCGGTTGCCGCCGTTATCCTTGACTGAAGATAACGACAAGGTGGTCGCCGTGCTCCGCACTCTCTTTGCATGCCTTTTCGCGCTTGCCGTTCAGGCGGCCGCCGCCCGCGATGTTACGGTGTACGCCGCCGCCTCGCTCACCGGTGCGCTCCAAGAAGTGGGCGACGGTTTCACCGCCCAAGGTGGCCCCAAGATCAAGTTCTCCTTCGCCGCCTCTTCGCTACTCGCGCGCCAGATCGAAGCGGGTGCGGAAGCCGACGTCTTCGTCTCAGCCGACAGCGAGTGGATGAACTACCTCGCCGACCGAAACCTGATCCAAACCGCATCGCGCAAAGACATACTCTCGAACCGCTTGGTGCTGATCTCGGCCAAAGACAATCCGATCCAACTCAAGATCGCGCCGAATTTCCCGCTCGTCCTAGCGCTGGGCGACGGCAGGCTCGCCGTTGCCGATCCGGACAGCGTACCCGCCGGCCGCTATGCGCGCAGCGCCCTCACCTCGCTCGGCGTCTGGGGCACGGTCGCTGAGCGTTTGGTGCGCGCCGAAAACGTGCGTGTGGCACTCACCTACGTCGCGCGCGGCGAAGCACCGCTCGGCATCGTCTACGAGACAGACGCGAAGGCAGAACCGAAGGTCAAAGTGGTCGACGTGTTTCCGGCCGATAGCCATCTGCCCATCGTCTACCCGTTCGCACTGACGCAATCGGGCACGAGCGCCGAAGCGAAAGCATTTCTCGACTACACGAAGAGCGCGAAGGCGGCCGACGTCTTCCGCAAGTATGGATTCAGCGTGTTACCCTAACCACCCATGGACTCAGCCAACACTTTCCTACTGACGCCCGCCGAGCAACAGGCGCTCTGGCTGAGCCTGACCGTCGCGCTGCGCTCGGTGGCGTTCAGCCTGCCGTTTGCCGTCGCGGTCGCGTGGTTCCTGTCGCGTGCGCGCTTTCCCGGCAAGACGTTGATCGACGGGCTCGTGCACTTGCCGCTCGTGCTGCCGCCAGTCGTCGTCGGCTACCTGCTTCTCATAGGCTTCGGCACACGCGGGCCGATCGGCCACTGGCTGCTCGACACATTCGGCATCCGCCTCGCCTTCACCAGCGAAGGCGCCTCGCTCGCAACCGCTGTCATGGCCTTCCCGCTCATGGTACGTGCGATGCGGCTCGCGCTCGACGCCGTCGACCGCGGGCTGGAAGACGCAGCGCGCACGCTGGGCGCCGGCGCCTTCGACCGCTTCCGCACGATCACCTTGCCCCTAATGCTCCCCGGCATCCTAGCCGGTGGCATCGTCGCCTTCGCGGCCAGCCTCGGCGAGTTTGGCGCCGTCATCACCTTCGCGTCCAACATCCCCGGCGAAACGCAGACGCTCCCGCTTGCCATCTATCAAGCGATACAAACCCCCGACGGCGATGCCATGGCAGCCCGCCTCGCCCTGCTCTCGATCATCCTCGCATTCGGTGGCTTGATCCTGTCCGAATACTTCGCCCGCCGCATCAAGGCGATGACGGGGGCCGCGTGATCGACGTCGCGATCACAAAGCGTCTGGGTACCTTCACGCTCGACGTCGCGTTCGAAGCAGGCGACGGCGTCACCGCCCTCTTCGGCCGCTCCGGAGCCGGCAAAAGCACGATCGTGAAAGCGATTACCGGCTTGGTCAAACCGGACAGCGGACGCATCCGCGTTG
This sequence comes from Alphaproteobacteria bacterium, assembly GCA_031365165.1. Taxonomy (GTDB): domain Bacteria; phylum Pseudomonadota; class Alphaproteobacteria; order Micropepsales; family Micropepsaceae; genus SZUA-430. Next base: position 6,988 of record JANLXP010000270.1, on the reverse strand, counting down.
CCGATACGATCCTGTTCGATGCCACAGCCGGTATCGATGTCCCGGCCGAGCGCCGCGGCGCCGGCGTCGTCTTCCAGGACGGACGTCTGTTCCCGCACCTCACCGTCCGCGACAACCTCCTCTACGGCTTCAGCCGCGCGCGCGGCGAGAAGCCGATCGATCTTTCGACGGTCGCGGGCGTGCTTGGCCTCGAACCCCTGCTCTTGCGCCGCCCAGCCACACTCTCCGGCGGCGAGCGCCAGCGCGTGGCCGTCGGTCGAGCGCTCCTCGCTCAACCCCGCGTCCTCCTGATGGATGAACCGCTGGCCTCGCTCGACGCCCAGCGCAAGAACGAGGTCTTGCCCTATCTCGAAGCGCTGAACGCATGCTTCGGCATCCCAGTCATCTACGTGACGCACGACGCTGGCGAGGTGCTGCGCCTGGCAAGCGACGTGGTGTTGCTCGCGAACGGCACCGTGGCGGCATCGGGCACGCTCAACGCCGTCACCAGCCGCCTAGACCTTCCCCCCGAAGCCGAAGCGCTCGGCCTCGGCGCGGTCCTTGAAGGCAACATCAACGGTCACGACACGAACAAGGGCCTCACGCATGTCGGAACGCCGGTGGGCACCTTCAAAGTTCCGCTGCTCGACCGCGAACCGGGCACACGCGTCGCGCTGCGCATCGCCGCCCGCGATGTCGCGATCGCGCTGACGCGTCCCGAAGGGATCTCCGTACAAAACATGTTCGACGCAACGGTGGGCGAAACCCATCACCCCACCCCGCACATTGCGCGCATGGCACTCAACATTGGCACCGGCCGCCTCCTCGCCGAACTCACGACAGAAGCAACCCAGCGTCTAAGCCTCACGCCCGGCACGAAAGTCGTCACTCTAATCAAATCCGTAGCGCTCGCGCGCTGACGCCTCACCCGATCAAATCGTCGCCGCGGCCGCCGGTGTTGATGCCGAGCGATTTCAGCTTGCGGTGCAACGCCGAGCGCTCCATGCCGATGAAGGCCGCGGTGCGCGAGATGTTGCCGCCGAAGCGGTTGATCTGCGCCAGCAGGTATTCCTTCTCGAACATCTCGCGCGCGTCGCGCAGCGGCAGCGCGATGATGCGCTCGCTGCCCGCACCCTGACTGACCGCAGGCGTCGAGTTGCCGACATCCGCCGGCAAAAGCTCCGCCGTGATCACACCGTCCGGCGCATCGGCCGCCAGGATCAGCAACCGCTCGACGTTGTTGCGAAGCTGGCGGATGTTGCCCGGCCAATTATGCGCCTGAAGCGCGGCCATCGCGTCGTCGCCAACCTTCTTCGGCTGCAAACCTGTCGCGCCTGCAATGCGCTGCATGAAATGGTCGATCAGCGCTGGGATATCCTCGCGCCGTTCGATCAGCGGCGGCACGCGGATACCCACCACATTCAAGCGATGGAACAAATCCTCGCGCAACCGCCCGTCCTGAATCTCCGTCCGCGCATCGGCCGAGCACGACGAGATCACGCGCACATCGACCTGCACGCGCTGGCCGCCGCCGACACGCTGGAAGTTCTGCTCGACCAGCACGCGGAGGATCTTGCCCTGCGTCTCGAGCGGCATGTCCGGCACTTCGTCCAGGAACAGCGTGCCGCCATGCGCCTGTTCGAAGAGGCCGACTTTGCGCCCCTCCCCCGAACCTTCGACGCCGAAGAGCTCGATCTCCATGCGCTCCGGCGCGATCGTCGCGCAGTTGATGGCAATGAACGGGCTCTTCTGCCGGCGCGATTTCGCGTGCAGCAAGCGTGCCACCACCTCTTTGCCCGATCCCGGCCCGCCCGTGATCATCACGCGGCTGTTCGTCGGTGCAATCCGCTCGATCAATTGGCGCAGCTGACCGATCGCGTGGCTTTGTCCCACGAGATCGAAATCGTCCCACAAGCGTTCCTTCAGGGATTCATTTTCACGTCGAAGACGTTGCGCCTCCAGGGCGCGTTCGACCGTCAGCAAGATGCGGTCTGCTTTGAAAGGCTTCTCGACAAAGTCGTAAGCGCCCTTCTTGATGGCTGTCACGGCAGTCTCGATGTTGCCATGGCCGCTGATCACCAAGACCGGCAAATCGGGATGCTCTTTCTTGATCTCGTCGAGCACCTGAAGCCCGTCGAGCCTGCTGCCTTGCAGCCAGATGTCGAGAATGATCAACGCGGGTCTGCGCGAGCGCGTTTCGCGCAAGGCCCCGTCGCTGTCGCCCGCTAAACGGGTGCTGTAACCTTCATCGGACAAGATCCCCGCGACGAGTTCGCGGATGTCCGCTTCGTCGTCAACAATCAGAATGTCCAGCGCCTGGAGGGCGGCGTTCTTGCTCATTGTCATTCACCTGCAAGTTTGACCGGAACGGCAAGCCGTCGCGGGAAGGTAAGCCTCACCAACGCGCCGCTTTCGCGGGTGGCGCCGGTCTCGTCCGTCTTCGGTGCGTCTTCGAGGGCGAGAGCACCTTTGTGGTCTTCCATAATCTTCTTCACGATCGCGAGGCCAAGACCCGTGCCCTTCACGCGCTTTGTGACGTAAGGCTCGGTCAGGCGATTGCGATCTTCTTTCGGCAAACCGATACCGTTATCGATCACCTCGATTCCAACGCGTGCGGAATCTTGAACCAAGCGAATCTCGATGCGTCCGCCTTCTGCAAGCGGCTGCTCTTCGTCGCCCTCTTTGCCGAACTTCGCGCGCACGGCTTCGCCTGCGTTCTTGAGCACGTTGGTCAACGCCTGGCTGACCAACCGCCCGTCGCACTCGACATGGATCGCTTCGTCAGGCGTTAGCAGCGCGAACGTGATCTGCGGCAGAGCCACGCGCTGCAAGAACACGGCGTGGCGTATCAGGTCGCCGATATCTTCGTCCCGCATGACGGGCTGCGGCATGCGCGCGAACGACGAGAACTCGTCCACCATGCGGCCGATGTCACCGACCTGGCGGATGATCGTCTGCGTGCATTGCTCGAAGACTTCCGGATCGGTCGTGATTTCCTTCTTGTACTTGCGCCGCAGACGTTCGGCGGAAAGTTGAATGGGCGTCAGCGGGTTCTTGATCTCGTGCGCGATGCGTCGCGCGACGTCCGCCCAGGCCGAAGTACGCTGCGCCATGATAAGGTCGGTGATATCGTCGAACGAAACGACAAACCCGCGATCGACCTCGCTCGCGCGCTCGCGCGTGACGGTGACGATCAAGCTGTAGGTTTTGCCGCCGCGCGCGATGTCGATTTGCGACTGAACGCGCCCCTCGGCACCGGAGTACGCATCGGTCAGGAGGTTCGCAAGCTCCGGCACGGCAACGGCCAGGTCCTTGCCGACAATCTCGTCGCGGCTCGCGCTTAACAACGTCAGCGCCGAACGGTTCACGACATCCGCGCGCCCCTGCCCGTCAAGCCCGACAACGCCCGCCGACACACCCGAGAGAACCGCTTCCGTAAACCGAGTGCGCTGCTCAGCTTGGCGATGCGAATCGACAAGCTCGTTCCGCTGGCTCTGCAGCTGCGCCGTCATGCGGTTGAATGCACGCCCAAGCGAGGCAAGCTCGTCGTCGTCATCCGCCAGCATCACACGCGCCGCAAGGTCGCCCTCTGAGACGCGTTCGGCCGCGCCGATCAACCGTCCGATCGGCATAACCAACCGGTTCGCCACGCCAAAGCCGATCCAAATCGCGCCGAAGATGATTAGAAGAGCGATGATCCCATACATCAACCCAAACGTCGCCTGTACCGCGTCGCGGTCTCGTTCGAGCCGCTGGTAATTCTCCGCCGCCAACGTTGTCGCCTGCTGATACCCGACGAGCTCTCTGTTTACCTCGCGCACGACGATAAGGTAGAGGCTGCCGAGCGGGTCGAGCCGCACCACAGCTCGTCCGCCATCTGGCGTAATTGTAATCGACGCTGCTCCGGTATTCGCCTCGGACAGTTCGTCAACAGAAGGACGGTCGATGGGTATGAGGGCAACCAGGGCAAGTTCGGCGCCGTTCGAGTTAAAGATGCCGCCACCCGGCAATTGCCGGCGTGTCAGCTGACGCCTCAGGAAGTCCTCCATCCTCTGGCGCGTGATCTCGCTATCGTTGACCACCCCGCCGCCGAATTCAGTTTTGAAATCGAAGGCCATAAGGTCGGCATCCGATTGCACGGCGCGCCTTTGATCCTGTTGGTAGGCATCCGCCAACGAACTCGAATTGTCGACGACCGCGCGCACACCGCTGTTGAACCAAGCTTCCATCGCAAGATTGATCGTGACGGCCGCTGCACCGGCGGTGAGCACGACCGGAATAACTGCGATCAAGAAGAAGATCGTGACCAGGCGGCCGTGCAACCGCGTGCCGGCCATGCCCGACCGCCGTTCCATCCACATCCGCACAAGGCGGCCGGTGACAAGCGCGATGAGCCCCATGAGGAGCAGCACATCAACGATGATGATGTAGAGCAGGACCCCCGGCGCAGTCGGTTCAATCTGCGTCGAACGGGTCAGAATCAGATAGGTCACGACCACCGCGACCAGCGACGCGAAGATCAGCACGTACGAAACCACCGACGTCCGCGCGACCCGGAATAGGTTCCGCTGCAGCCAGTCTTGGCCTTGCTCGGGTGCCGGTTGGACCGTCATTCGTGCTGCTAGGGCCTACCTATGTGCGAATAATGCAACGCAGAGTTTCAGCAACAGTACGGTGTCATTCGGGTTTCAATGTACCCGAGTGATGACAGTGTTGCCGATTTTAGTTGCTCTGTTACATCACTTGAAGCCGCGAAACACGGGAATGTCAAGGCTTCGAATCTTCGCCCTGAGTGTGTTGCGGTTAACCCCCAAGATCTCGGCGGCTTTAATTTGGTTTCCGCCGGTAAGGCCAAGGCACATAGAGATGAGCGGCCGCTCCACTTCGCGCAGTGTGCGGTCGTAAAGGCCGGGCTGCGGGAAGCGCCCACTAAGCTTCTGAACTTGAGACGAGAGATAGCGCTCGACCAGCGTGCTCAACGGCTCGTCGGACTCTTTCCCTGTCGTGGGCTCCGAGATCGCCTGCTCGCGCAACTCGCCCGCAACGATCTCGCCCTTGATGGTAGTGTCGCTGTGCAGCGCAACGAGGCGGCGCACGACGTTCTCAAGCTCGCGCACGTTCCCCGGCCAGCGATGGCGCTTCATCGCGTCGAGGGCCGCCGGCTCGATCGTCTTCTGCGGCATGCCTTCGCGCTCGGCGAGCTTCAGGAAATGCCGGACCAGATCGGGAATGTCTTCCAACCGGTCGCGCAGCGGCGGCAAGCGCATCGGCACGACGTTCAGCCGGAAGAACAAATCCTCCCGGAACAATCCCTGATGAATAAGCTGGCGTAGGTCGCGATGCGTCGCCGCGATGATGCGCACGTTTGCGGTGACCGATTGGCGCCCGCCAACAGGCGTAAACTCACCCTCCTGCAACACGCGCAGCAACCGTGTCTGCGCCTCCATCGGCATGTCGCCGACTTCGTCCAGGAACAGCGTGCCACCGTCTGCCTGCTCAAACTTGCCCGGGCTACGCGCATTGGCGCCTGGGAACGCACCGCGTTCGTGTCCGAAGAGTTCGCTCTCTATCAACTCGCGCGGGATAGCGGCCATGCTGACGGCCACGAACGGCCCGTTCCGCCGCTTACCGAAATCGTGCAGCGCGCGCGCCACCAACTCTTTGCCCGTGCCCGATTCACCGCTGATCACGACCGTGAGATCGGTCTGCATTAGTCGCGCGATGACGCGATAGATCTCCTGCATCGCCGCCGACCGCCCGACGAGCGGTAGGTCGTCCTCGCGCTCTGGCTCGATCGGCAACGGCTTCTTGCCCTTTGCCGCCAAAGCGCGCTGCACGACGGCCGTGAGTTCGTTCAAGTCGAACGGCTTGGGCAAATATTCGTAAGCCCCGCGCTCGGCAGCCGTGATAGCGGTCATCAGTGTGTTCTGCGCACTCATCACGACGATCGGCAGATCGGGTCGCAACTTCTTCAACCGCGGGATCAACTCGAACGCATTCTCATCCGGCATAATGACGTCGGTGACGACGAGGTCCCCCTCCCCCGCCGACGCCCAGCGCCAGAGCGTGGCCGCGTTACCCGTCGTGCGCACCAGATAGCCCGCGCGCCCCAGAGCCTGGTTCAACACGGTTCGGATGGCGGCATCGTCGTCGGCGACAAGAATGGTTCCGGCGTTCATAGAAGTCCCTCTAACGATGCATGGGCAGACGCAGGCGAAACACCGTGCGCCGCGGTTCAGATTCGCATTCGATCGTGCCGCCGTGGTCGCTGACGATCTTGGAAACGATGGCGAGCCCCAAGCCCGCGCCCTTCGGCTTCGAACTGACGAACGGCTCGAACATCGATGCGTTCATCTCCGGCGATACGCCCGCACCGTTGTCGCGCACGCTGACCTCCAGCGGCAGCGCCAACCGGTCGCGTGATCCGCCGACCGTCAAATGCACGCCGGGCCGAAACGCCGTCTGCAGAACGATCTCGCCGTCTTTCACCGCGCCCAGCGCGTCGGCCGCGTTCTTCACCAGGTTCAAGAACACCTGGATCAAACGGTCCTTGTCGCCCATGACGGCCGGCAGCGACGGGTCGTAGTTGTCGGTAAAGGTGATGCCCTTAGCGAAGCTGGTCTTCGCAAGCCGCTTCACGTGATCCAGCACCTCGTGAATGTTCACGGGCTGCGCGTCGACAGGACGCCGGTCGGTGAATACTTCCATGCGATCGACGAGCTTACGGATGCGGTCCGTTTCTTCGCAGATCAACCGCGTCAGCACGCGATCGGACTCCGACGCGTTCTGTTCGATCAGTTGCGCCGCGCCGCGAATACCGGCGAGCGGGTTCTTGATCTCGTGCGCCAAGATCGCGGCCATGCTGGTAACGGAGCGCGACGCATGGCGCTGCGTCAGTTGCCGGTCCATCTTCTGCGCGATGGAGCGCTCTTGAAACATCACAAGCACGCCGCCCGCGATGTCCGCGATCGGCGACAGATGCGTATCCACGACGCGCGGTGTCAGGCGC
>JANLXP010000751.1:0-2378 GCA_031365165.1 Alphaproteobacteria bacterium | reverse complement strand
CACGGTCTGAACCGTGCTGCCGCGTTGGTAGAGACCTTGCAACACGGCGACGTCTGCCCAAACCTCCGACTCGAACACCGAGCCGCCGGCCTCGAACTCGCCGACGACGTTCCAGATCTGCGTGCCCAGCTTGATCTTGCGTCCAAGCTCGAACCCCTCGAACTGCTTGGATACAGCGCGTCCAACAACAAGCTCGTTCGTACCGGGCCGAAACATGCGTCCCTGCGTGACAGCAACACCGCGACGCACCTGCGCGGCGCGTGGGCCTAGCCCGCGCAACGGCAAATTCGCCTTCGTGTGGGTCGACTTCTTGTAGCCGTCGACGACCACATAGAGCTCGGACGATATCAGCGGCTTGCCGTCCGCGCCGCGCGCGATGCCCGGCGCTTCTTCCATCAGCAGTGCCTGCTCGCGCGTGACCGTGGAGTTGAGTTCGTTCCCGCTGCCTTTGCGGAGCATCACCACGACGTCGGGCGCGCCGGTCCCTTGGACAGTCGATTGAAAGCCATACGCCATTGCGAGAAAGGCAAGCAGCACGCCCGTGACGAGCGCGACGGCGACGACCGTCGCAAGCGATGTCCATTTGCGAAGCGGCAACGAGCGTATGTTCATGCTCGTGACCGCCGCGATCTGTGCAAACGTCCGTCCCATGGGCCTATTTTCTCCCGAGCGCGGTGACGACGTCGATTTTCATTGCGCGGTAGGCCGGGATGACGCCGGTGAGAAATCCCAGCAACGCAATGAGTACGAACGCGGTGATCGCGGTACCGAGTGTAAACGACACTGGACCGAACTGACTGAGCGGCCCCGCAAGCACGAAGCTGAAGAGCCAAGCTGCAACGACGCCCAGCGTACCGCCGATCAACGCCAACAACATTGACTCGGCAAGGATCAGGCCGAAAATCCTGTTTGTCGTAAAGCCGATCGTCTTCATCACGCCGATCTCGTTTGTCCGCTCGCGCACGGTCAGCATCATCGTGTTGCCGACGATGAGCAAAATCGTGGCGAACGCTGCGCCGACGACGGCGGTGATAATGAACCCCAAGTCGCCCGCCTGCTCCAAGAAAGCGCGCGCCATCGCCTGTTCCGTCTGTGTTTCGGTCTCGAACGGCGAATTGGCGAACATGCTGTCGACTTCTTTGATGACGCGGGCGTTGTCCTTGGCCGAATCCGTCTTCAGGATCATCCAGCCGATCGTATCGCCGCCGAAACTGCGCGTGTCTTTGAAATAGTCGTAGTGAAAGATCACCCAATTCGTATCAACGCGTTCGTTCGCGCCTTTGGCGATACCCGCAATCACGAAATCCCACGTGTCCGACCCGTTCTTCTGCGAAAAGATATTGCTCTTGAGCGGAATGCGGTCGCCGACCTTCCAGCCAAATTGTTCTGCGACCGCGCGCCCTGCCACGAGCGCGGTCTTGTCGCTCAAAAACGTCTGGCGCTCAGCTGGCGTCAGCAAGTACTCTGGATACAGGTTCAGATAGGTCTCCGGATCGACCGCAAGCGCGGCAAAGAAGACTTTGGAATCGCGAAAATAGCCACCGAACCAGTTTGAATGCGTGACCGTCGCAACGCCTTTCACCTGGCGCGTACGCTGCACGTAGGCAATCGGCATCGGCAGCGTGAAGTTGATCTTGTTCGTGACCATCAGACGGTCCGCCGCCGCGGTATCGATGCCTGCGTTCATCGCATTTTGAAACGTGGCGAGCACGCCGTAGATCGCGAACGCCATGAAGATCGCGATGATCGTCAAGATCGTCCTGAGCCGCTTTCGAAACAGGTTTTTGCGAACAAGTTCGATCAGCGTCATGCCGCAAGGTCCTTCTCGCTGAAGTGGCCCTTGTCGAGATGCAGCGTCCGCTTCGCATAACGCGCCGCTTCCGGATCGTGCGTCACCATAACGATCGTTTTGCCCAGATCGCGGTTCAGCGTTTGCAGCATCGACAGAATCTCGCCCGCCGTCTCGCGGTCGAGGTCGCCGGTCGGTTCATCGCAGAGCAGAAGCTTCGGGTCGGAAACGATCGCCCGCGCAATCGCCACGCGTTGTTGCTGCCCGCCCGAAAGCTCTGAGGGCTTATGGCGCGCCCGGTCGGTCAAGCCCACGATCGTCAGCGCCGTATTCACGCGGTCCTTCCGCGCCTTTGGCCCAAGTTTAGTGAGCAACAACGGCAGTTCGACGTTCTGCGCGGCCGTGAGCATCGGCATCAAATTGTAGAACTGGAAGATGAAGCCGACATTCCCCGCGCGAAACGCCGCCAGTTTGCTTTCATCGAGATTGTCCATCCGCTTCGCGTCGAAAACGATCTCCCCGCCGGTAGGCTTGTCGATGCCGCCCAGCAGATTGAGCAACGTCGTCTTACCCGAACCCGACGGCCCCA
>JANLXP010000394.1:0-1239 GCA_031365165.1 Alphaproteobacteria bacterium | reverse complement strand
CCAGCATGTGGGCGATACCGTTCGTGGCCTCAGTCTCGTTGCGCGCGCCCGCGTCCACCCACACGCCCAAGGCCGCCGTTTCGATATGCGGCATGTGGTCGGTGATGACGGTCAGGCCGTTCGCGAGCTTCGTGATCTGAGGGTTCATTCCGGCGTCCTGCTTCGTTCGGAACGGGATTACATAGAGCAGTTGGTCCCGTTTTTCATGGGGAATAGAAATGGCCGATTTCCGCGGTTCTACCTGCCGGAAATGAATTCCTTTAGCGGGCCAATTGCGTTCGGCAGTGTCTCGTAGCGTTCGGGCGCAGTCAGGATCCAGCGCATCCGTTCCGGCAACGCGGGCTTCGTTCCGGTCGCGGTATCGACGGCCTCGGGAAACTTGGCGGGGTGGGCCGTCGCCAGCGTCACGACATCTTCCGTTTCGGCCGCTTTGCGGGTCGCTGTAAGGCCCACGGCCGTGTGCGGATCGACGGTCAGATTTGCGTCGCGGTGGAAGACCTTCATCGTGGCAAGGGTTTCCCCTTCGTGGACACGATCGGCGAGGAACGTGGCTTTGATCGCGGCGAGCGCCGTCGGCTCGATCGTAAGCGACCCGGTGGCTGCAAAGGCCGCCATCAGCTTTTGCACCGTTGCGGCGTTACGGCCGTGCGCTTCATAGAGCAAGCGTTCGAAGTTGCTGGCGACTTGAATATCCATCGCGGGGGAGAGCGTCGCGTGGACCGTACCACGTGCGTAGGTTCCGGTCGTGATTGCGCGGGCCAGGATGTCGTTTGCGTTTGTCGCCACGATTAAGCGCTTGATCGGTACGCCCAGTTCCTTGGCGACGTAGCCCGCGAAGACATCGCCGAAATTGCCGGTGGGAACGCTGAACGTCAGCGGCCGCTCGCCGAGTGCCAGACTGGTCGACAGATAGTACGCGGCTTGCGCGGCGATGCGGACCCAGTTGATCGAGTTAATCGCGGCGAGGCGGTGCGCTTGCGCAAAGGCGTGGTCCGCGAACAGCTGCTTCACGAGGCTTTGCGTGTCGTCGAACGTGCCTTCGATGGCGACGTTGCGGACGTTCGTTGCCGTTGCCGTCGTCATTTGGCGGCGTTGCACGTCCGAGATGCGGCCCTTGGGATGCAGGACGACGAGGTCGATGTTGGCGCGACCGGCTAGCGCCGCAACTGCGGCCGCGCCGGTGTCGCCCGATGTTGCCGCGACGACGAGCGCGCGGGTTTTGCGCCGGGCGAGCGCCTC
>JANLXP010000388.1:0-8127 GCA_031365165.1 Alphaproteobacteria bacterium | reverse complement strand
CAGAAGATCGCGAAGAACGGTATTCTCATGGGGCATGGCGAAGGGTCCTTCTCATGTCTGAATCGTTGGCTAGACGTTCCAGACACAGATGAATCCTCGCCGTGCGCCTCGTCCACAAAAACTAAACCGGACAGCCGTGGGTCAAGCCCGGCCATGACGATCTATTTTGGTTTGAGCGTCACTAACGTCTGGCGGATTGCGACCTGGTCGCCGGGTTTGGCCGTGACGGTGTCGACGATGCCGTCGGCGGCGGCTTTCAGTTCGTGCTCCATCTTCATCGCTTCGAGGATGACGAGGACTTGGTTCTTTGCGACGGCCTGACCCGGTTCGGCCGTCACCTTCACGATGCGTCCCGCCATGGGCGCGCGGACGACATTGGCGCCAGCTGAGCCTTTGGGCTCGGCGGGGGCGTAGGTGATGTCTTCGAAGAGCGCGTCGCGGCCATCGATGCACACGTGGATCGTGCGCCCATCGACATGGGCGTTGTGGTGCGTGCGGCGTGCGTCACCGACAAAAATGCCGGTCAGCCAGGTTTGCTCGCGGTCCATGCGATCGAGCTTCAGTTGGCCGATCGAGCCGTTCTCCACCACCAGTTTCTTTTCTGTGTTGCGCTCGCGAAGTTTGACAATGGTTCGGCCGACGCCGGATGAACGCCAGGCGTCACCGTCGCCGTGCGCGACAAAGAGCGCCGATAGCTGCGCTGCCGGTTCATCGATCTGATTGTCCTTGAACGGCGCCCTAAGCGACAGCCAATTTGTAGCAATGCCGGCGCCGGCGAAATCGCGATCGCTCAAGATGTCGATCAAGAAATTTCGATTGCTGCGAACTCCGTAAGGCACCTTGCCGCGCAAAGCCTGAAGCAACGCGGCGCGCGCCTGTTCGCGCGTGGGGGCCTTGGCAATGACCTTGGCGATCAGCGAGTCGTATTCCGTGGAGATTTCGAACCGCGTACCGATGCTGGCATCTATGCGGACGAACATGCGGTCGAAAGATAGAATGCCGCTTCCACTTTGCGGGCGAAAGTCGTCACCGGGGTCTTCGGCGCACAGCCGCGCTTCGATCGCGTGGCCAGTGATCTTGACCTCGCCCTGCTTCAACGGAAGGGGTTCGCCCTTCGCGACCGTGAATTGCCAACGGATCAAGTTCGTGCCGGTGACTTCCTCCGTCACTGGGTGCTCGACCTGGATGCGGGTGTTCATTTCGAGGAAGTAGAAGTGGCCGTCGTGGTCGAGGAGGTATTCGACGGTGCCGGCGTTTGTGTAGTTTACGGCTTTGGCGAGGGCGACGGCGGCGTTGCCCATGCGGCCCCGGAGGTCCTCGCTGACGCCAGGGGCCGGGGCTTCTTCGATGATCTTTTGGTTGCGGCGTTGGACGGAGCAGTCGCGTTCGCCCAAATGGATGATGTTGCCGTGGCCGTCGCCGAAGACCTGCACTTCGATGTGGCGGACGTTGTCGAGTGCCTTTTCCAGGATCATGCGGTCGTTGGCGAAGGCCGAGAGCGCTTCGCGTTTGGCGGAGGCGAGCGCGTCGGCGAAGTCGGCTTCCTGGGTCACGCGGCGCTGGCCGCGGCCGCCGCCGCCGAGAGCCGCCTTGATGAGGACGGGCCAGCCGATCTTCCTTGCTTCCGCAAGCAGCTTCGCCTCGGATTGGTCGTCGCCGTCGTAGCCGGGGATGATGGGGACGCCGGCTTTGCGGGCGATTTCCTTCGCGTTGCCTTTGTCGCCCATGGCGCGGATCGCGGCGGGTGAGGGGCCGATCCAGACGAGGCCGGCGTCGATCACGCTTTGGGCGAAGTCCGGGTTCTCGGAGAGGAAGCCGTAGCCAGGGTGGATCGCTTCGGCGTGTGTTTGCTTGGCGGCTGCGAGGATGCGTTCGACGTTGAGGTAGGAGTCGCGCGCGGGCGAGGGGCCGATGTGGACGGCGGCGTCGGCCTCTTCCACGTGCAGCGCGCGCTTATCGGCGTCGGAGTAGACGGCGATGGCGCGCAGGCCCAGTGCCTTTGCTTCGCGCACGATGCGGACCGCGATTTCGCCGCGGTTGGCGATGAGGACGGATTTGAACGGGCGGTAGATCACGCGTTGCCGCGCCCGGGGAGGGTGCCCATGTGTTTGGCGATGATTTGCAGCATCACTTCGTCGGCGCCGCCGCCGATGGAGGCGAGGCGGCCGTCGCGGTAGCGCCGCGTGATGGGCGTTTCCGCCATGAAGCCCATGCCGCCCCAGTATTGCAGGCAGGCGTCGCTGACTTCGCGTTGCAGGCGGGCGGCCTTTAGCTTTGCCATGGAGGCCAGCTTCGTCATGTCTTCGCCGGCGACGTAGCGCTCGACTGCCGTCCAGGTTAGCGCGCGCAACGCTTCGAGTTCAGTTTGCAGTTCGGCGAGGCGGAAGTGGACGACTTGGTTGTCGAGCACCGACTTGCCGAAGATCTTGCGTTCGCGCGTGTAGGCGATTGTTTCGTCGATCGACTTTTGCATGCCGGTCAAGGCCGCGAGCGCCGCGTACATGCGCTCTTCCTGGAACTGCACCATTTGGTAGGTGAAGCCCAGGCCTTCCTCGCCGATGCGGTAGCGTTGCGGCACGCGCACGTCGTCGAAGTGAATCTGCGCCGTGTCACTGGAGTACATGCCGAGTTTCTTGAGCGTGCGGGCGACTGTCACGCCCTTCGTCTTCATCGGCACGCAGATCATCGTCTTGTTGCGGTGGACAGGGCCGTCGCCGGTGTTGGCGAGCAGGCAGATCCAATCGGCTTGCGCGCCGTTCGTGGTCCACATCTTGCCGCCGTTGATGACGTAGTCGGCGCCGTCAGGCCTTGCGTTCGTTTTGATCGCGGCGACGTCGGAGCCCGCGCCCACTTCTGAGACGCCGAGGCAGGCGACGTATTCGCCGCTGATCGAGGGTTTCAGAAACTGCTCGCGGACTTCGTCGGAGCCGAAGCGGGCAAGGGCGGGCGTCGCCATCTCGGTCTGCACGGCGATCGCCATCGGGATGGCGCCGCAGTTGATGTGGCCCAGGGCCTCGCAGTAGACGGCGGCGTAGGAGTAATCGAGGCCGAGGCCGCCGAACTTTTCAGGCTTCGTGATGCCGAGGAAACCGCTCTTTCCCATCTTGCCGAAGACTTCGTGGGCGGGGAACGGCGGGTTCTCCTCCCACGTGTCGACGTGCGGATTGATCTCGGCGTCGATGAAGCGGATCAGCGAGCGGCGAAGTTCCTCATGTTGTGGTGTGAGCTGCATCAGCTCTTGGGCCGCGTGACCGCCATCATGATGCGGTAGAAGATCCAGACCGGCAGGACGACGATGGCGCCGATGACTGCGTACTTCCAGGCCCAATCGACGGCGTCGAACACGAGCGCCCAGGCGTGCTGGATCGTGGTGCCGAATTCTCTCCAGAGGTTCACCGGATCGACGCCGAACGTCCAGAGGATCAGGCCGACGATGAACGACAGCACGATGAGCCGAAAGATCGTTGGAACGATCGCGCCGCCGAAGATTTTTTCCATCATGTTCATGTTCCTTACATCCTGGCTACGCCGAACGAGTTTGGCCGCAGGCGACGTTCGTCTGCCTCTTTGCACACGTCAAGGCACAAGCCCACGACCCTGCGTGAGTCGCGCGGGTCGATGAGGCCGTCGTCCCATAATCTGGCGGTTGCGAACAGGGCGGTCGACTGTTCGTCGTAGGTGTCGACGATTTGTTTGGCGGCGGCGGCCAGCGCCTTTTGGTCCGGCTCGCGACCCGCGCGGCGTGCGCCGTCTTCGCCCAAGATGGTCATCACCTTGGCCGCCTGCTCACCACCCATCATGGCGATGCGGTTGTTCGGCCAGGCGAAAATGAACCTCGGGTCGAAGGCGCGTCCACACATGCCGTAATTACCGGCGCCGAATGAGGCGCCAATATGGAGCGTGAGCTTCGGAACCGCGGCGTTCGTCACGGCTTGGATCATTTTCGAGCCGTGTTTGACGATCCCTGCGCGCTCGGCCTCAGTTCCCACGATGTAGCCGGTTGTGTTCTGCAGGAAGAGCAGCGGCACGTTCGCTTGATCGCAGAGCTGAATGAACTGTGCAGTCTTGACGGCGCCGGCGGCATCGATCGGGCCGTTGTTGCCGATGACGCCGACCGCGTGGCCTTCGATCGCGGCGTGGCCGCAGACCGTGTGCGGGCCATACTCGGGTTTGAAGTCCAGCCAATCGGAACCGTCGACGATGCGAGCGACGACTTCGCGCATGTCGTAGGGCTTGCGGTAGTCGACGGGCACGACGGAGAGTAGTTCTTCGGCGTCGTAGAGCGGATCTTTGTACGTGCGCTTCGGCAGCGCGCGGCCCCAGCCGATCTTGGCCAGGATGTCGCGCGCGAGGCGGATGCCGTCGCGGTCGTCCTCAGCCATGTATTCGGCAAGGCCCGAGACTTCGTGGTGCAGGACCGCGCCGCCCAGGTCTTCGTCGGTCGCGATCTCGCCGGTTGCGGCCTTCAGCAACGGTGGGCCAGCAAGGAAGATTTTGGAGCGGCCGCGCACGACGACGACGTAGTCGCTCAAGCCCGTCTGGTAGGCGCCACCCGCGGTCGACGAGCCGTGGACGACAGCGACCACGGGAATGCCCGCCTTCGACAGTTTGGCGAGGTTTGCGAACGTGCGGCCGCCGCGGACGAACATTTCTGCTTGGCGCAGCAGGTTGCCACCGGCGCTCTCGACGAGTTGCACGTAAGGCAGCTTGTTTTCGAGTGCGATCGCTTGCGCGCGCAGGGCCTTGTCGACGCCCATCGGTGTGCCGGCACCGCCTCTGATCCCCGCGTCGCTGGCGTTGATGACGACACGTGCGCCGGAGACAGTGCCGATGCCGGTGATGACGCCGCCGCCGCTGGCGTTACTCTCGCCGTCGTCGTCGTGCATCTTCAGGCCGACCAGCGTCGAGAACTCGAGGAAGGGTGTGCCGCGGTCGAGCAGCAGGTCCACGCGGTCGCGAGGGAGCAACTGGCCGCGTTCTTCGAACTTCTTGGCTGACTTGGCGGAGTTGGCGCGAACCTTTGCCTCGAGGCCGCGGACCTCTGCCAATAGCTTCAGGTGGCCGTCGCGGTTGGCGCGCGAGGCTTCGGACGCAAGTTCGGCACGGCTTTCAATGGCGGGCATGCAACCTCTTTACGGATGCATGCGAGATAACGCGCCTTCCAGCCCCCCGTCAAAGCATGGGAGGGAACGGCGGCTTAGGGTATCAATAGAGCCCGGGTATCAGCCGGTAGCGGACGCGCTCCAAATAGGTGCGATATTCCGGGTCTTCACCCAAGACGCGCTCTTCCGCATTCATGCGGATCCACATGCACGTCCATGCCACGGCATAGACACCGAAGTTCCAAAATGTCGGCGCCCAGAGCAAAAAGCCCATGTGGGAGAGCAGGTAGCCCGCATACATCGGATGGCGCACGTAGGCGTAGACGCCGCCGAGAACCAGCCCGCGATGAGCCGCAACAAGGCCGAAGCTGCGGCGTAGCGTGAGCTTAGCGGCAACCTGGATGCACAGACCCCACAGCATCAGCATCATCGCAGGCGTGTGCGCGATCGGCGTTCCGCCCTTGGTCACGGCCAAGACGGCGAATGTGGCTGTGGCTGCGATCACCCAATCGCCGAGGTTCAGCGAAATCTGATCGGTCTGGCGGCGGAGAATCAAGATGACCGCAGCCATGCCTTCGGATGCGAGCAGGATCAGCGGATACCAAGACTCGTCGTTGAACTCCGACGGAAACAGGCGATACACCAACAGCCCGTAGAGCAGGATCAACGTGATCTGCTCCGCCAGATCGAGGACGCGCGTCTTCGGCATTGCGAGAATTTGTGCGGTCATGATCTCGTTCCAAGTGAACGCTAAAATCGCACAAATGCACTTGCCAAACCGTTTACCCCCGGCACCATTCTGTCCCGGATTTGTGCTCTTTTGGGACTACATCGCCGCCGTTTTTACGACGCGGTTGGGTTCCATGATTAACGGGCGATAACGAAGGCCACTCGACGCCATGCGAGCGGTGCACCTACAATCAAACTTCCTGCGTCATTTGGGGCCTCAAGCGTGATTTTGCGCGTCTTCGTTTTCCTGGCCGTAGCAACGGTCGCTGGTGTTCTTGCGGCGAGCGCTGCCGACGTGCGCCGGGTCGAGCGCGGCAATCTTGTGCTGGAGAACATCCCCGACACGCCCGCGTGGTTGCGCGAGCGGCTGAGGCTTTATCAAGCGGCGCGCGGTTCCGTGTTCTTGGACTTCGCGCCGGATGGACCGGGCATTCTTATTCTGACGCGGTTTGCGGAAACGAACCAGCTGCACAAGGTAGAAACGCCTTTGGGCATGCGGCGGCAGATCACGTTCTACGATGAGCCCGTGAACAGCGCGGAGTACAGGCCCGGTAAGTGGCCGGCGCGGCAAATTCTGTTCAGCAAGGATTGGGGCGGCAACGAGCTCTTCCAGCTTTATCTGGTGGAGGAAAAGAACGGCAACGTTGTGCGCTTGAGCGACGGCAAGAGCCGCAATACCAGCCCGATCTTTTCGCGCGACGGCAAGTGGATCGCGTGGTCGAGCGTGGCTTCAGATTCCGCGCGCTACCGCATCATAGTGGCCGACGCGTCCGATCCCCGGAAGGTGCGCCAGGTGCTTGAGGAAGACGGAAGCTGGGCACCCGGTGCGTTTTCGCCGGACGATCAGACGCTGGCCGTCGTGCGCACAAACGCCGTCAACGATCAGCAGATGTGGCTCGTCGATTTGACGAACAATCGCAAGGCGCAAATCAAGCCGTCGCCAGTGAAGGTGTTTCGCGGGTCGCCTGCATTCTCGGCCGACGGCCGCAGCCTCTTCTACATTTCGGACGACGATTCCGAGTTTCGCCATGTTGCGCGCTATGACCTTCGGACCGACGACGAAGATGCATTGACGACGGATCTGGCCTGGGACGTCGAGGCGATGGACCTGGCACCGAATGGGCGCACGATTGCGTTCTCGGTCAACGAAGGCGGCATCTCGCAGCTTTATACGATGGGTGCCGGCGGCGGGCGGCGTTCGCCGGGGCCGAAAGTCGCACCGGGCGAGCTTGAGAATTTGAAGTTCAGTGCCGACAGCCGCCGTCTTGGCTACACGCTGAACGGCACGGCGGGGCGCGATGCCTTTGTGTGGGACTTCGGCAAGCGTGCTCCTGTGACCTGGACGGACAGCGAGATCGGCGGGCTCGACAAGGCGGCGTTCGTTGCGCCGACATTGGTGCAGTACGACACGTTCGATGAGGCGGACGGCAAGAAGCGGCGCATCTCGGCGTTCGTGTACAAGCCGAAGGGCGCGATCAAGGCACCGGTCTTGATCTCGATCCACGGCGGGCCTGAGTCGCAGTTCCGGCCGAACTTCAACGCGTTCATTCAGTATCTGGTGCAGGAGCTGAAGATCGCGGTCGTGGCGCCGAACGTGCGCGGCTCCACCGGCTACGGGAAGTTTTTCGTCGAGCTCGACAATGCGAACCGGCGGATGGATTCGGTGAAGGACATCGGCGCCACGCTCGGCTGGATCGGCACGCAGAGCGACTTGGATGTGCGCAAGGTTGCGGTCTATGGCGGATCGTACGGCGGGTTCATGTCGTATGCGTCGATGATCGAATACAACGACCGGCTCGCTGCCGGTATCACGGTCGTCGGCATCTCGAACTTCTTGACGTTCTTGAACAACACGAGCGGCTACCGGCGCGATCTCAGGCGCGCGGAGTACGGCGACGATCGCGACGGGCGGATGCGGGAGTACCTGCAGCGCATTTCGCCGCTCACCAATGTGGCGCGGATCAAGCGGCCGATGCTGATCATTCAAGGCGGGAACGACCCGCGCGTGCCAGTCACCGAAGCGACGCAGATGCTGCGAGCGATCCGGGCGAACAAAGCGGAGGTTTGGTACATGCTCGCGAAAGACGAGGGGCACGGCTTCCAGAAGAAGACCAATCGCGATGCGCAGAACGCAGCGATTGCTGCGTTCCTAAAGCTGAAGCTGCTGGGGCAGCCGTTGCAGTAGTTAGTCGCCGGAGCGGCGGACGAAGACTCTGGTTACGAGGAAGAGCACCAGGGCTACGGCGGCTAGGCCGAAGACGGCGTTCCAGCCGCCGAAGATTGAGGTGGCGACCGT
>JANLXP010000312.1:0-2062 GCA_031365165.1 Alphaproteobacteria bacterium | reverse complement strand
AGAGCCCGTGCCTGTTGTCGCCCGGAGTGTTTTAGTCCGTACATTGCTTCGATCGTTCGCAGAAGATTTACGTGCGTTACGCCCGTTCCTTCCGCGTATTCGCCGGGTTCGATGTGCGCCCCGGCGAGGATCGTCGCGATTTGATTGCGATCTTTGATGCGCGATGCCGCTGGATTCGTCGGTCCAATCCCAAACAGGTCAGCCTGAGCGTTTTCGTCAAACGTAACAATCAGGAGGCTGTTGTGCGTCTTGGCCCATCGATAGTAATTCCCAAGCTTCTCCGCCAACCAGCTGTCAGCGCGTTTGATCGGGCCGGCGCCATTTTCGATCGTGTCGTCATGCATGTCGTTCTTGAGGTTCGGAATCACAAACGCCACAGTCGGCAGCTCGTCGAATTGCTCGTCTCGTTGCGGAAAATCCTCGAAGCGGAGGTTCGACGACGTGTCTCGCGCCGGACCGTTTGGGATATTGCTAAAGGCGATCCACGGGACGTGCTTGCGGGCGTAGTCGCCCTGCTTGTCGACTGTTGATCCAATCGAGGGCAGACCCTCCGAGAATCCCTTGAAGGACCGTCCACGGGCGATCAACTGGCTCGCCACGTTGTCGGCTTTGATCGAGCCCGGCGGGGGAACGCGGTCGAGGAAGCCTACGTCTTGGTTCGAACCGGACAGCAGCCAGAAATAATTGCCTTGGCTGAAATGCTCTTCGGCATACATTTGCGTGAGACTGGCGCCTTCGGCGCGCAACGTTTTGTTGATGAATTGCGCGTCATCGTTGCCGACGATGAATGGTTTTGTCTTGTCGTCGTCGAGCTTGCTGTAGTCCTTGTTCTCTTCGACGACGATGACGATGTGGTCATAGACCGGCAGGCCTTCCCAGGCGACTGGCGCGCTGCCTTCGATTGGGTGATCCGTCCACCCGCTTAAGAGCAGCGCAACACAAAACGCGATTCCTAGTGTTGACGCGTGACCGAGACGTTTTCGCATATACGTTCCCCCTCAGGATCACCGACCCGAAGTGGGAACCAAGCCCAATTGCTGCATGATCGCAAGGCTGTCCAATGCATTCCACGTTTCGACGATTTTGCCGTCGGCGTCGAAACGGTGCATGTCCCAGAATGTCGTGCGCACCTCGCGGTTCGTCGGCGCGACGCCCATGACGGGCTTCGCATGAATGGCGGTTGTCGTGCAACGTCCGGCAACCCAATCGTCTTCGGCAACCGCGTGATCGACGACGATCTTCAGGTTCGACCAGTTGTCGTGCAGGCTTCCGAGAAACTGTTCGATATGCTGGCGGCCTGGCCCACCGGTCGCGAACTTATTTGGTGATCCAGCGCGTAATAGCTCATGCAGCCGGGCATATCCTTCGCATTGAAAGCTGCTTTTGCTTTCAGATAATTCTCTTTGTTTCTGAGCGCGTTCGCGTGCTTGTTTGTGTCCGTCATCCTTGCGATCTCCGAAGGCGCCACTCATGCCCTTGAAAAAAAGAGCCCTCTCGACGCCGTCCCGTCAAGGTTGACGTGAAGGCCCCGGTCGGCGCGCAAACTGCGGCGGCGCGGCGATCGGCCGAGGCCCACCTGGGGACGCTGATCGATCAAGTTTGCGAGCGCTCGTCTCCGGCTCGTCGGTGCCCTGCGGCGGGCGCTGCAAAAGCGCCTGCCGAGCGCGCATGAGATTGTGTACGAGTACCGCGACTGTTTCGTCATCAGCTATTCGGCGAACGAGCGTGGGTTCGAGGGCGTTCTTGCTGTCCGCGGAAGTGCGGAGGCGGTGAAGCTTTACTTCAATTTTGGCAAAGGCTTGCCGGATCCTGAGAAGTTGCTGCAGGGCTCCGCCAAACAGGTGCGCTGGATTGAGGTGGAGGACGCGTCCACACTCGCGCGTCCCGTGGTCACGCAGCTCATCGATCAGGCTATCGCGCGCAGCCCCACACCCTTCGCGCGCACCGGCCGCGGGTCGGTTATCATTCGTTCGACGGCGAAGAAGAAGTGAATAGGTTTGTTCTCACCTGAGGAAACGGCATGGCACTTGAAATACTTGACGGCACGATCGAAGCGACTGCG
>JANLXP010000288.1:0-3465 GCA_031365165.1 Alphaproteobacteria bacterium | reverse complement strand
TCAAATAGGGATCTGCGAGCGCCACGATGGCGAGGCCGGCGATGGTGGTTCTGAGCAGCAGAAGCCACAACGGCGTGCGCGCGGGTGTTTCTTCTTTCTGCTGAAGGCCGAGCAGCAAGCGTACGGCCGGGAACAGCACGCGCTTCGGCGCCGGCGGCGTCACGCGCAGCAACCACCAGATCACGGGCAATGCGATTAGCCCGAACAGGATCCAGGGTACGCCAAACGCAAGCGGGCCGATTGTCGTCACGCCGTCACCTCATCTCGAATGGGCGGTGGGCGGATAACGCGGCGTAAGCGGCAAGTAATGCGCCTTGCGCCGGGCGATCTGTACGATGGGTCGCGAACGTCCAATCCTGGCGGCGGCAGGCTTGCGCGACTTCGGTGCGCAATGCGGCGAGGCGGTCGCGGTAGGCGTCGCGCAACGTCTCGGCGCGGCGGGCCAACATGCGCGTCTTCGATTCCACGTCCTCGAATTCGGTGCGGCCATCGAACGGCAGGTCTTCTTCGGCGGGGTCGAGTACTTGAATAAGGTGGCCGCGCACGCCCAGCGCGCCGTAGTGGCGCAGGATGTTCAGCACACCTTCGGCCGGCGACAGCCAATCTGAGATCAAGATGATCTGCGAAAAGCGCGGCAGCGGCAACAATGGCGGCAAGCTTTGCTTCGACGTCATGTTCGACGCCATGTGCAGGGCGAAGCGATTGAAGCCGGACTTGCCGGTTGCGGGCGGCTTTAGGTTGTCGAGTGCCCCGACGCGTTCGCCGCCACGCACGAGCAACGATGCGAACGCCAGCGAAAGCACCGTTGCGCGCTCGACCTTCGTGCATTTCGCGACGTGCGATTTGTAGTGCATCGAGGGCGAGGCATCGCGCCATATCCAGACACTCGCCGCTGCTGCCCATTCGCGTTCGCGCACAAACAAATGCTGCGACTTCGCGGACTGACGCCAGTCGACGGCAGTCGACGGGTCTTCTTGGCGGTAGCGGCGGAACTGCCAGAACGCTTCGCCTTGGCCGACGCGTCTGCGTCCGTGTTCGCCGGTTGCGACGGTCGAGGCGACGCGTTCGGCTTGGATCATCAGCGGCGGCAAACGCGCGCCCAGGTGCTCCGCCTGTTCGCGTGCACCAGCTTCGCGTTTGGGCGTTTGGGTCCAACCGCTGAAGAGCGTCGACGCCACACTCGCCATTCGAACCTCTTGGCTTCCGCTTACTGCAGCGGCGCGGTGAGCCGGTTGATCACATCGGCCATCGTCACGCCATCGGCGCGGGCCGTGAAGTTAAGCGCCATTCTGTGACGCAAAATGGGCGGCGCGAGTGCCACGACGTCGTCAACCGACGGCGCGAAGCGGCCTTCGATCAAAGCGCGTGCGCGCACGGCCAGCGAGAACGCTTGGCTCGCACGCGGGCTTGGACCCCACGCGACGTGATCTTTGATGCTTTGTGCGCCGCCTTCTTCGGGACGCGCGCTGCGCACGAGAGCCAGTATCGCGTCCAACACTTTTTCGCCGACCGGGATCGCGCGGACGAGGCGTTGGAAGAACATGATGTCTTGCGCGCGGATGACTTCCTTCGGCTGCTCTTCGCTAACGCCGGTGGTTGCCAGCAGAACGCGTTTTTCAGCTTCGAGGTCGGGGTAGCCGACATCGATCTGCATCAGGAAGCGGTCGAGCTGAGCTTCGGGGAGCGGGTAGGTGCCTTCCTGCTCGAGCGGATTTTGCGTCGCCAAAACGTGGAACGGATGCGGCAGGTCGTAGCGCATGCCGGCGACCGTCACGTGGTGCTCTTGCATGGCTTGTAGCAGGGCCGATTGCGTGCGCGGGCTGGCGCGGTTGATTTCGTCTGCCATCAACAGCTGGCCGAAGACCGGACCCTTGATGAAGCGGAACGAACGGCGGCCGGTTTCGGCCTCCTCAAGGACTTCCGAGCCCACGATGTCGGCGGGCATGAGGTCCGGCGTGAACTGAATGCGCTTGGTCGCGAGGCCGAGCACGATACCCAGCGCCTCAACGAGGCGGGTTTTCGCAAGCCCCGGCACGCCGACCAATAGGCCGTGACCGCCCGCCAAAATCGTGACGAGGACCTGATCGACAACGGCGCGCTGGCCGAAAATTACCCGGCCGATCGCTTCGCGGACGGCCGCGATTCGCGCAACGGCATGTTCGACTTCGCGAACGATCGAGTCGGAGGTTTCTAGGGCTTGGTTGCTCAACTTAAAGCAGCCTTCGGTTCGAGGTTTGGATAACGCGCAGAGCGCACGGCTTTTCTATGGCACAGTTCGCTCAGAGTTATAGCTAAACCTGGGCCATGGACAGAACGGCTTGAGGTCCTATGCTCAACATGAGTTGAACTGACAGATTAACTCCCGGAAAGGCATTGAGGTCCCGCGTTAACATGTCCAATTCGGCACAGGATCCGATGCACTGGGGTGCGCCCGCGCCGGACTTCTTGCGCGGGCTTGCGGAGGACCAAGCCGAAGCTGCGCACACGCGCAAGTTGCCACCCGTCGACAAGTGGAATCCACCGGACTGCGGCGACATCGATATGCATATCGCGGTCGACGGAACTTGGTTCTATCTCGGCACGCCGATCGGGCGGCCGGCGTTGGTGCGGCTGTTCTCGACAATCCTTCGGCGCGAGGCGGACGGGCGGTACGTGCTGGTGACGCCGGTCGAAAAGGTTGGGCTGAAGGTCGAAGACGCGCCGTTCGTTGCGGTGCGCGTCGATGCGGAGGGCGAAGGCCAAGCGCGCCGGCTTCGGTTTTTGACGAATGTGGGTGACGAGGTTGTTGCGGGGCCTGAGCATCCGCTGCGCGTCGCATTCCGTGGGGCCGAGCCACGCCCCTATGTTCACGTGCGCGGCGGGCTTGAGGCACGCGTGTCGCGCGCGGTGTTCTACGAACTCGTTGCGATGGCTGAGGAGCGGACGACGGAAGCGGGACGCGCATTGGTCGTGCGGAGCGACGGCATGGATTTTTCATTGGGATCGCCCGACGCGTGAGTATCGATACCGACTTGCGGCAGCGATTGACCGAGCGCTTGGCGCTGGGCGGAGGCTCGCACGCGCCGAAGCGCGGGGACTTCGATCTCAATCCGCGCATGCGGGAGGAGCATTCGCCGGAGCGCGTGCTGCGCCCTGCTGCCGTATTGATTCCGATCATCGAGCGCAGTGCGGGCTTGAGCGTCTTGTTCACGCGGCGTGCAGATCACCTGGCGCGGCATGCTGGGCAGGTCAGTTTTCCGGGTGGCCGCGTCGGCGATGAGGACGAAGATGCGGTGGCGGCGGCTTTGCGGGAGACAGAGGAAGAGGTCGGGTTGGCGCGTTCGTTCGTCGATGTGCGCGGGGAGCTCGACCGTTACGAGACGGGGACCGGGTTTGCGATTCAGCCATTCGTCGCGTTGGTGCGCGGTGGGTTCGAGCTGACGATCGATGCGTCGGAAGTGGCCGAAGCGTTTGAAGTGCCGTTCG
>JANLXP010000277.1:0-3191 GCA_031365165.1 Alphaproteobacteria bacterium | reverse complement strand
TGAACGGCCGTCCCTTGTTCTCGTTCGCCATGTAGTAGTCGAACGCACGCACGACGTCGGCATAGGCAAAGTCCATGGTCTTCTCGGCGATGTCGGGCGGCGCCGAGAAATAGCGAAAGATCGAAGCCTCGCGATAGCGCGGCGCATAAACGTTGCAGCAACCGCTGAACGCGCTGGCCTGGTTGGCCATCATCCATTTCGTGTTCTCTTCTGTGCGGCTCGAGGCGTTCATCGGCGAATTCCAATCGCCGCCGTTGAGATAACCCGTCGGATGAATGAAGAAGACGTCGACCGCGCTCGCACCCTCCGCGGCCGCAACACCCTTCGGCACGAACTGCGCCGGGCTCTCGCGTCCCGGCCATGCCGCCCACGACGACGCCTGTGCATAGTCCGGCGCGGGCGCCTTCTTGGATAAATCCCACTCTTGCTTCGGTCCCCAAAGCCAACCGATCACGTTCAGCGTATTGCCGGAGAAATAGATCGCAGCGCCGGCTGCAACGACCAGCAGCACAAGCCCGAACAGCCACTTAAGAATAGTAAGCACGGATCCACCTCACCTGTTCTGATCAGCCTAAGCGACCGCCACATCCTCGCCGAGGCGCTGCTGCGTCGCAGGCACCCCGATTGCCCGCACGTATGCGCCTCGGATAGCCTCCCGCCAAACACAACAAGGGGACGCAATATGGGCTCTTTCGCACGCGGCTTAGCGGCCGGCGTCGCCGTCACGGCGGTCGTTCTGATCGGCATCGCCTATATGTTCCGCGGCATCCTGCCGATGATCCTCGGTGCGCCGGCGCCCAGCATCCCGAAGGACGTGGTCGCCGAAGCCACGGCCACCACCAAGGAAGTGCGCGAGAAGATGCTCAAGGAGCTTCCGTTCTCGAACAAACAAGACTTCGAGTTCGCCGATCGCGGCTACATCGCAACCCTCGACAACCCGAAGATCACGGACGAATCAGGCAAGGTCGCGTTCGACCTGTCGTCCTACGGATTCCTCAAGGGCGACGCGCCGGAGAGCGCGAACCCCAGCCTCTGGCGCCAAGCACAGCTCATCACCAAGAGTGGCCTCTACAAGGTCGCAGACCGCATCTATCAGGTGCGCGGCTTCGACGTGTCGACCGTGTCGTTCATCGTCACCGACAAGGGCTACATTGTCGTCGATCCGCTGACCACGATCGAGGTCGCGAAAGCAGCCCTCGGCCTCGTCAAGAAACACGTCGGCGACAAGCCCGTCCTCGCCGTCATCTATTCGCACAGCCACGGCGACCATTTCGGCGGCGTCGCCGGCATCACAACCGAAGAGGACGCGAAAGCCGGCCGCGTGAAGATCATCGCGCCTGAAGGCTTCATGGAGCACGCAGTCTCCGAGAACATCATCGCGGGTCCCGCAATGACACGCCGCGCACGCTACCAGTTCGGCATAACGCTCCCCCGCGGACCAGAAGGCGAGATGACATCCGGACTGGGGCCTGGCCTATCGACCGGCTCAATCTCACTGATCGCGCCGACCGATATCATCTCCAAAACCGGTCAAGAGATGACGATCGACGGCGTGAAGCTTGTCTTCCAGGTGACACCCGGCACAGAAGCGCCGGCAGAAATGAACTTCTTCCTGCCGCAGTTCCGCGCGCTCTTCATGGCTGAGAACGCGAACGCGACGATGCACAATCTGTTGCCCGCGCGCGGCGCGCTCGTTCGCAGCGCGAAAGATTGGGCCGACTATCTGACGCAATCGATCCGCCTGTACTCAGACCAAAGCGATGTGATGTTCGCAGCTCACGGCATCCCGCGCTTCGGCACGCCCGTCATCAAAGACTTCCTCACGAAACACCGCGACGCATACAAATTCCTGCACGATCAAACCGTGCGCCTGATGAACAACGGTCTGACCGCAGCCGAAATCGCCGAGACGCTGCAGTTGCCCGACGTGCTGGCGAAGGAATGGTACAATCGCGGCTACTACGGCACGATGAGCCACAATTCGAAAGCTGTCTATCAACGCTACATCGGTTGGTACGACACGAACCCGTCGTCGCTGAATGCGCTGCCGCCGGTCGCCGCCGCAACGCACTACGTCGAGGCCATGGGCGGCGCCTACTCCGTCATCGCCAAAGCCGACACGGCGGTAAAAGCCGGCGAGTACCGCTGGGCTGCAATGTTGCTCAACAACGTGGTCTTCGCCGACGCGCAAAACACCAAAGCGAAAGACATGTTGGCTGATGTCTACACCCAACTCGGCTACCGCGCCGAGGCAGGCACGTGGCGCAACATCTATCTGACGGGCGCACAGGAACTCCGCCACGGCGTCGTCGATAGCGGCCTGCAACGCATCAGCCTCGCGCTAATCCGCGCAACCCCCACAACCATGATGCTCGACTTCGCAGCCGTCCGCTTCAACGCTGAGCGTGCGAAGAACAAAAACTTCAAGATCAACCTCGTGTTGACCGACCTCAACCAGAAACACCTCATCACGGTCGAAAACGGTGTGCTCATCCACGAAGCCGATATCCAAGACCCGAAAGCCGACGCGACGGTCACAATGAAACGCGCCGACATGCTGGAGACGTTGCTCGCGGGCGTACCGCTGACGCTGAAGCAGGCGACGGGTGCAATCAAATCAACCGGCCGCAGCGACGCCTACGGTGATCTCGTGGGCCTGATCGACCCGGTGCAGCCGAACTTCAACATCGTGACCCCATAGAGGCCGCCCTTGATCACTGTCGCCGCGTTCAGAAAGCTCGCGTTGTCGTTGCCTGACACGGCGGAAGGACCGCATTTCGAAAACACGGCATTCCTGGTCAAGGGAAAGATATTTGCAACGTTGAACGAAAGCGAGAAACGCGCGGTCGTCAAACTTCTGCCTGAGCAGCAAGAGGTTATGACAACGGCGGAACCAGACATTTTCCAACCGGTGCCAAACTATTGGGGTGCCAAGGGCTGGACTTGGATGCACCTGACGAAGGCCGACAAGAAGGCCGTCGAAAGCGCAATGCGCGCAGCCTGGACAAACATCACGGCACCCAAGCCTACGAAATCGCGCAAGAAAACAGCGTCCAAACGTGGTGCATAACCAAGGCACCCGCTCACTTTGAGCGGAACGCCATTTCGTGATTGTATGGCGCTATGAGTAGCAAGGCGCAGACAGTTCGTGTGCTGGTCACGGGGTTCTCGGTGTTCCCGGGCGCGCCGGC
>JANLXP010000269.1:0-7707 GCA_031365165.1 Alphaproteobacteria bacterium | reverse complement strand
CCGGTCGCTGCGCAGAAGAAGCGGTAGAACGGCGCCGAGGCGTAGGTGAGGCCGATCATGCCAACAAACACCGCTACGCAGCTCATCAGCACTTTGTCGTTGCGGTCGAGCTTGCGCATCGCGTCAACCCCTCACAATGGCCGGTTGGCGATGTTTCCGCCGAGCTTGACGATTGTCACGACGAAGATGAGCACCACGAAGGCCAGCAACACGCCGGCCAGCGCCCAATTGCGCTGGTTGCGTTTGCGGAGCTCTTCGGGGGTCAAGCTCATGGGGCCAAGCCGATCAACTTCTCCGCGGCGAGCGCGGTGAAGAGAGCGAAGAGATAGAAGATCGAGAACGCGAAGACGCGCAGGGCGACCACGCGCTCACGCTCTGCGTTCGCGAACCAAAGCGTTGCGGAGAGCGCGGTGAAAACGACACTGCCGACCGCGGCCGTGACGCCATAGACGAGGCCAGTGAAACCGAGTGCGTAGGGAGCGACGGCCGACACCGCGAGCAACAGCGTGTAGACGACGATTTGATTGCGGGTCGCGCGCGAGCCTTTGACGACGGGAAGCATCGGCACCTTGGCACGCGCGTAGTCGTCGCTGCCCGCGAGGGCGAGCGCCCAGAAATGCGGCGGCGTCCAGAGGAAGATGATCAGGAACAAAAGCCACGGCAGTGCGTCGAACGCATGGCCGTTGACCGCTGCCCAGCCGATCACCGGCGGGAGAGCGCCAGCGGCGCCACCGATGACGATGTTCTGCACCGTCGAGCGTTTCAGCCACATCGTGTAGACGAAGAAGTAGAACGCGATCGTCGCGGCGAGCAGGATTGCAGGCGCGTAGCCCACAAGGAATGCCATCGCAAAGACGCTGAAGGCTGCAAGCGTTGCGCCGAACTCAAGCGCTTCTTGCCGGCCGATCTTGCCCGACGGCACAGGGCGCGTGCGCGTGCGGATCATGATTGCGTCAATATCGGCGTCGTACCATTGGTTCAACGCACCGGCTGCGCCTGCGCCGACGGCGATGCACAGAAGGGCCGCGAACGCGATGACCGGGTTGATCGCGCCGGGTGCCACGATCATCGCGGCCAGCGCGGTGAAAACGACGAGCGACATCACCCGCGGCTTCAGCAGCGCCAGATAGTCCGAAGGGCCCGCGAGCGATGCGCGAGCCCCTTCGACGTCAAACGATGCGGCAACCGGGGTCAATGCCCATGTCCCCCGGTGATCTTCGGCAGTTCGTTGAACTGGTGGAACGGCGGCGGCGAAGGCAGCGTCCATTCCAGCGTCGTCGCGTGCGGACCCCACGGGTTCGCCGCAGCCTTGCGCTTAGCTACGAACATTTCGATCACAACCGCGAGGAAGATCAAGACGCCCACACCCGAGATATAGGAACCGATCGAAGAGACGTAGTTCCAGTAGGCGTAAGCATCCGGATAGTCGACGTAGCGGCGGGGCATGCCCGCCAGCCCCAGAAAATGCTGCACGAAGAACGTCGTGTTCACGCCCACGAACGTGAACCAGAAGTGAGCGTGCCCCAGATATTCGTTGTAGGTGTAGCCCCACATCTTCGGCGCCCAATAATAAAAGCCCGCGAAGATCGCGAAGACGGCACCCAACGATAGGACGTAATGGAAGTGCGCCACGACGTAATATGTGTCGTGCAGCGAGGTATCGACCCCCGAGTTCGCGAGCACGACGCCGGTGACGCCGCCGACCGTGAACAGGAAGATGAAGCCGATCGCCCAGACCATTGGGACTTTGAACTCGATCGAGCCGCCCCACATCGTTGCGATCCAGGAGAAGATCTTGATGCCGGTCGGCACCGCGATCACCATCGTCGCCGCCACGAAATAAGCTTCCGTGTTGAAGCTCATGCCCACGGTGTACATGTGGTGAGCCCAGACGATGAAGCCGATCGCGCCGATGGCAACCATCGCGTAGGCCATGCCCAGATAACCGAACACCGGCTTCTTCGAGAACGTCGAGACGATCTGGCTGACCATGCCGAAGCCCGGAAGAATAAGGATGTAAACTTCCGGGTGGCCGAAGAACCAAAACAGATGCTGGAACAGGATCGGGTCGCCGTTGCCGGCCGGATCGAAGAACGTGGTGCCGAAGTTACGGTCGGTGAGCAGCATCGTGATCGCACCGGCCAGTACCGGCAGCGCGAGCAGCAGCAAGAACACCGTCACCAGAATCGACCATACGAACAGCGGCATGCGGTGCAGGGTCATTCCCGGCGCGCGCATGTTGAAGATCGTGGTGATGAAGTTGATCGCGCCCAAAATCGACGACGCGCCAGCGAGGTGGAGCGAAAGGATCGCGAAGTCCATCGCGGGGCCGGGCGAGCCGGTGGTGGAGAGCGGCGCGTAAATCGTCCACCCGCCGCCGACGCCGTGGCCGCCGCTGTCGCCCTCGACGAACATCGAGAGGATCAACAGGCCGAACGAGAAGGGTAGCAGCCAGAACGAAATGTTGTTCATGCGCGGGAACGCCATGTCCGGCGCCCCGATCATCAGCGGCACGAACCAGTTGCCGAAGCCGCCGATCATGGCGGGCATGACCATGAAGAAGATCATGATCAGCGCGTGGGCGGTCACGAAGACATTGTAGAGATGCTCGTCGCCCGCGAAGAACTGCACGCCGGGGTACTGCAACTCCATGCGGATAGCGATCGAGAGCGCGCCGCCGATCAACCCCGCGATGATCGCGAAGATGATGTACATCGTGCCGATGTCTTTGTGGTTCGTCGAATAGACGTAGCGGCGCCACCCGGTCGGATGGTGATCGTGGTGCTCGTCAGCTTGGTGAGCGGTCGCCATAGTTCTCGAACTCCTGAATAGCGTTAGCGCGCGGCGAGCGCGGTGGACGCGCCGTCAGCTGCAGCGAATTTCTTCTTGGCCTCTTCGATCCATTGGTCGAAGCGTTCTTGGCTCACGACTTCGACGGCGATCGGCATGAAGGCATGCTTGGCGCCGCAGAGTTCCGAGCATTGGCCGTAGAACACGCCTTCGCGCTCGGCCTTGAACCAGGTTTCATTCAGCTTGCCCGGAACAGCGTCGATCTTCGCGCCAAAGGCCGGGATTGTCCAAGAGTGAATAACGTCCTGCGACGTCACGATGACGCGCACGACCTTACCCACCGGCACCACGACGCGGTTGTCGACGCCAAGAAGGCGGGGCTCACCGGCCTTCGCCGCGTCTGCGTCTGACAGCATCAAGGCGTCGAACGTCAGTCCGCCCTGGTCGGGGTATTCGTAGGACCAGAACCATTGGTGCCCGATTGCCTTGACGGTCAGGTCGACGTTGGGCGGAACGATTTCGCCTTCGCGCAGGAGGCGGATCGAGGGGATTGCGATTAGCCCTAAGATCAAAATCGGGATGATCGTCCAAACGACCTCGATCAACGTGTTGTGCGACCATGTTGCGGGCTTCGGGTTCATGCGCGCGTTGTAGCGGACCATTACCCAGAGCAAGAGGCCGAGCACGAACAACGTGATGAGCGTGATGATGACGAGCAGCAGGTTGTGGAAATTGGTGATCGCTTGCATGTGCGCGGTTGCAGCCGGCATCAAGTTGATCTGCCCGGGGACCGCATGACTGCCGTCGGCGTCCGCTGCCCAGGCCAAGCCAGTTCCAAAAACCAGCGCCACGAGCGCCGACAATGACGTGATTCCAAATCGCGAAAATGCGCGCATGCGCTTGTTCAGCCCCGTTCGAGCGAATGATTGGAAATCCCAAGGAGAATCGTCACCTTGGGGCTCAGACCCATGGATAGTTTTAGTGGACGCGGTTTAGCGGCGTAGGCGGTGCAACGCCATTGCGACCTTATGCCACAATACATAGATGTCTGCGATTGACGGTCGCCATAGAGCTTCTACCTTCCATCGCGCGATCCATTCTCAAGACGAGGCCCAAGTGCATGAGCAACGCTGGCGATCTGTTTTTCTCGAAGACCGGGCTTGATCGCGGTGCGGTCGAGCGGATTACCGCGGATGCGCTAAAGGGTGCCGACGATGGCGAGTTGTTCCTCGAATACCGGCTGACAGAAAGCTTCGTGTTCGACGACGGGCGCATGAAGGCGGCGAGTTTCGACACGACGCAAGGGTTCGGTTTGCGCGCTGTCGCCGGTGAGGCGATCGGATTTGCACACGCATCGGATTTGAGCGAGGCCGCAATCAAGCGCGCGGCCGGCGCGGTGCAGGCAGTCAAGAGCGGGTACACGGGTTCGTGGGCTGCCGGACCGCAGCGGACGAACGTGAAGCTCTACGCCGATGCGAACCCGATCGACGGCACGCCGTTCGAGGTGAAGACGAAGCTGCTCGGCGACATCGACGCGTATGCAAGGGCGAAGGATTCACGGGTGCGGCAGGTTTCGTGCTCGCTGTCGGGCGAATGGCAAGCGATCGAGATTCTGCGTCCCGACGGGATGACGGTGCGGGACGTGCGGCCGCTGGTTCGGCTCAACGTGTCGATCGTGGCAGGTGAAGGCGATCGGCAAGAATCCGGTTCGCACGGTATGGGCGGCCGGACGTCCTACGAATTCTACATGAAGCCCGAGACCTGGAAGGGTGCGGTGGATGAAGCGCTGCGTCAGGCGCTCGTCAATCTGCAATCCGTTCCGGCACCGGCCGGTGTCATGCCGGTGGTGTTAGGCGCCGGGTGGCCAGGCATTTTGTTGCACGAGGCGATCGGGCACGGGCTTGAGGGCGACTTCAACCGCAAGAAGACGAGTGCGTTCGCGGGGCTGTTGGGTGAGCGCGTGGCGTCTCCCGGCGTGACGGTCGTCGACGACGGCACGATCGACGCGCGGCGCGGATCGCTTTCGGTCGACGATGAAGGCACGCCGACGAGCCGCACGGTCTTGATCGAAGACGGCATTCTCAAAGGCTATCTGCAAGACCGGCAGAACGCGCGGCTGATGGGCATGCGGGCGACCGGCAATGGACGGCGGCAATCGTATGGCTGCTCCGTGATGCCGCGCATGACGAACACGTTCATGCTTTCGGGGCAGCACGATCCCGGTGAGATACTGCGCAGCGTGAAGAACGGCATCTACGCCGTGAACTTCGGCGGTGGGCAGGTCGACATCACCAGTGGCAAGTTCGTGTTTTCGTGCACGGAGGCCTATCGCATCGAGGACGGCAAGATTGGAGCGCCAGTGAAGGGCGCGACGCTGATCGGCAATGGACCGGACGCGCTAACCAAGGTGAAGATGATCGGCAACGACTTGAAGCTCGATACCGGTGTCGGCACGTGCGGCAAGAACGGGCAGAGCGTGCCTGTGGGCGTTGGTCAACCGACGCTCTTGATCGAGGGCCTTACGGTCGGGGGCACGGCGGCTTAAACTTCGCCGCATGACCCAATTGCAGCGGACCGCCGACGCTTCCCTCTACCGCGACCCTGCCCGCTTTGATGCGGAGCGTCGGGGCGTGTTCGCGCGGTCGTGGCTTTTCATGGGGCATCAGTCGGAACTTGCGCGGGAGGGCGATGTCCTGACCGCGACGCTTGCCGGGTATCCGCTGATCGTTGTGCGGGGGCAAAGCGGGCTCAAAGCGTTTCACAATGTGTGCCGGCATCGCGCAGGGCCGCTGTTCGAGGACGAGCGCGGCAATTGCGGCGGTGCGCTGACCTGCCGGTATCACGGCTGGGTCTACACAATAGATGGACGGCTTCGGAGCGCGCGCGATTTTGGTGCGGCTGACGGGTTCGATCCGCGCGAATATTCGCTCTTCGAACTTCAGGTCGCGACGTGGCGCGGGTTTGTGTTCGTCAATGCGGATGCAAAGGCCCCTGCCCTCGCCGCGCATCTAGCACCGCTCGACGCGCGGTTGGTTGGAAGGGATATGGAGTCGCTCGTTCACGCCGGGCGGCGCACGCACGACATTGGCTGCAACTGGAAGATTTACGCCGAGAATTATCTTGAGGGCTATCACGTCCCGCTCGTGCATCCGCAGCTGAACGCGGAAGTGGACGCAACGAAGTACGCGGTGACGGTCGAGGGCGCGCTTTGTTTTCATCACGCGCCGCCGAAGGTGGCGGACGGCGTCTATGACGGGCTTTGGGCGTTCGCGCTGCCGAACCTCGGCCTCAATGTCTATGAGCATGGGTTGATGGTGGAGCGGATGGTGCCGCTCGGCATCGGCGGCACGCGGTTGATCTACGATTTCTATCTGACGCCAGAGGCGGCGACAGACCCGTACCGGCGCCAGCAGGTTGTGGGCATGTCCGCAATCGTGACGGCCGAAGACAAGTGGATCTGCGAGCGGGTGCAGGCCAACATCGAAGCGGGCGTCTATCAGGCGGGCGTTCTTTCGCCCAAGCACGAAACGGGCGTGGCCTGGTTTCAGGCGTTCGTGGCCGGCGCGGTGTGACGCCTGCCTCACGCATCGCATAGTCCGGTGGCTCGGTTGCGGCTTGCGGACTAGGCTGTGGCGGTTGTTATGGAGCGTTGCCTCATGATCCTTCGTGCATCTCTTGCCTTGTTTTGCGCAACCGCGATTGCAAGCGCCGCCGACGGTGCGCTGCCGCCGGTCGATACGATGAACTGCGATCAGATGATGGCGGAACTCATTGTGGCGGGTCAGAAGATGAACAGCCAAATGGATCCTGAATTCGCCAAAGAGGCGCAAGCGATGGCCGCGGAGGCGCAAGGTGGCAGCGGTGCGGGCGCAATTGCGCAAGGCATCGGTATGTCGATCGCGTGCGCCGTGCCCGGCGTCGGTATGTTCTGCATGGCGGCGATGCAGGCGCAGGCGATGACCCAGGGTGCTCAAGCGGAGGAGAACATGGAGCGTATGCTGGCGCAGGCGGAACGCATGCAGAAGGCCATGGACGGGATCGACATAGACCGGATGCAGGCGCTGTCCGAGCGCTTTGAAGCGCAAGCGTGCAAGGTTCCGCAGCAGTAGTTGCGGCCGCGCGCCAAGCCCGTATGATCGATCATCGCCATTCTTGAGGAACGCCCATGAGCGCACGTCCGGAAGCCGTTGGCCTGTCATCAACCAGGCTGGAGCGGATCGACCAGTTCGTGCAGCGCAAGTACATCGACACGGGCAAGTTTCCGTGTGCGTCGGCACTGGTTTGGCGGCGCGGTGAGATCGCGCATTTCTCCGCGATGGGACTGGCCGACGTCGAGCGCAAGAAGAAGGCGGCCGAGGATACGATCTTTCGCATTTATTCGATGACGAAGCCGATCACGTCTGTTGCGACCATGATGCTCGTCGAGCAGGGGCTGATCGCGCTCGACGATCCGGTCGCCAAGCATATTCCCGAGTGGAAAGATTTGACGGTTTACGCCGGCGGTTCGGTCACCGTCGGGTTCAAGACGAAGGCGCCGGCGCGGCCGATGCTGATCGTAGATCTGCTTAGGCATACGTCGGGGCTGACCTACGGGTTTCAGGAATCCACCAACGTCGATGCCGCGTATCGCAAGCATGGGATCGGCGAGTTGGTGAAAAGCGGTTCGCTTGAAGAGTGGGTGCAGACGCTGGCGACGCTGCCGCTCGAATTCTCGCCGGGTACGGCGTGGAACTATTCCATCTCGACGGACATCTTGGGCTACATCGTTGGCAAAGTGTCGGGGATGAAGTTCGAGGAGTTTCTGCGGACGAAGATCTTCAAGCCGCTGGGCATGGTCGATACGGATTTTTGTGTGCATCCGGGCAAGGAGTCGCGGTTTGCGGCTTGCTACGCGGTGACGCCGAAAGTTCCGATGAA
>JANLXP010000261.1:0-1188 GCA_031365165.1 Alphaproteobacteria bacterium | reverse complement strand
AGCTCCAGCGCATTGTGCGAGTTCAGCCGCGTCGCATGCCGGTTCACATGCGTGTCCGGATTGATCGCCCGCGCCGACTCCGACGCGCTCTCGACCTTCAGCCGGCCGATATCCACGGTGCGATGCGCAATCTGCCGCTGTAAATTCGAGAGCGAAACCTCGTCATCATCGACGATGCCGATCGTCCCCACGCCCGCAGCCGAAAGATAAAGCAACGCCGGCGAGCCCAATCCGCCTGCACCAACGACAAGCACCCGCGCATCACGCAACCGCGCCTGGCCCACACCGCCCACCTCCCGAAGGATGATGTGCCGCGCGTAACGTTCCAATTGCTCGTCGGACAACGCCATGAGCAGCATCATAGGCCAAACAGAAGGGCTTAGCACCGGTCCAATTGCCAGCGAGGCCTTTGGAACCTAACCTCCGCCGTTAAACAGGGGGAATGGCATGAACCGCAGAGAAGCGCTCCTATTGTCCGGAGCACTGGCAGTGGCCTCGTCCGCGCCGCGCATGGTCGAAGCGCAAGAGACGGAGCATCCCGACATCTCGAAGAAGGCGCGCACGCTTTACGAGGCCGCGTTGGTATTCGACGCGAATGCAGGCCCGCCCGGACAAGACACGTTCCCGTTCCCGAAGGAGATGCTCGACATTTCGCGCACGTCAGGCGTCACCGCACTCAAACTCTCGCTCGGCGGCACCAACTCGAACTTCGAAGACACGATGGGCGAAATCGCATGGGTCATGCGCCTGGTCGAGGCCCACCCCGAAGTCTTCTCGCAAATCCGTCAAGTATCGGACATCGCCAAGGCAAAGCGTGAGCGGCGGCTTGGCATCCTACTGTCGTTCGAATCCACGGACATGTTCGACGGCAAGGTGGAACGCATTGCGCTGTTCCGCAATCTTGGCGTTCGCGTGATGCAACTGTCCTACAACAAGACCTCGCTCTGGGGTTCGGGCGTGATGGCGGATCCGCCGGCGGGCCTCACCGAACTCGGCCGCAAGGCGGTTGCCACGATGAACGAGCAAGGCGTCGCCGTCGACATCAGCCACGCGCACCCGTTGACGGCGTTTGACGTGCTGAAAGTCGCGACCCGCGCACCTCTGATCACGCATGGCGGCTGCACCGCGATCCACAAACATCCGCGCAACAAGGACGACGATCTGCTACGCGCGGTCCGCGCTGACCAC
>JANLXP010000729.1:0-1227 GCA_031365165.1 Alphaproteobacteria bacterium | reverse complement strand
ACCCGAAATCGGCTGGCCGGCGGACCTCTACCTCGAAGGATCGGATCAGCATCGCGGTTGGTTTCAATCGTCGCTCTTGGAAGCGTGCGGCACGCGCGGCCGTGCGCCGTTCAAGACCGTGCTCACCCACGGCTTCGTGCTCGACGAGAAGGGCTACAAGCAGTCGAAGTCGCTCGGCAACACGGTCGAACCGCAAAAGGTCGCCGATCAAAACGGCATCGAGATCCTGCGCATCTGGGCGGCCTCATCCGATTTCACGGAAGACCTGCGCTTGGGGCCCGAGATCCTAAAGGCGAACGTCGAGAGCTACCGCAAACTCCGCAACACGATGCGCTACCTACTCGCGAACCTCAGCGGCTTCGGCGACGGCGAGCGCGTTGCGCAGAAAGATATGCCCGAACTCGAACGCTGGGTCCTGCATCGTCTAAGCGAACTCGACCAGACGGTGCGCCAAGGCTACGCGGCGTTTGACTTCAACCGCGTGTTCACGGCGCTCTTTAACTTCTGCACGACGGATCTGTCGGCGATCTACTTCGATATCCGCAAGGACACGCTCTATTGCGACGCGCCGTCCTCGCTCCGCCGCCGCGCCTCGCGCACGGTCCTCGACCATCTGTTCAACCATCTGACGGCGTGGCTCGCACCCGTCATGGTGTTCACGATGGAAGAGGTCTGGCGCACTCGCCACAACGGCGAGCACGACAGCGTCCATCTGCGCGTCTTCCCCGCGGTCCCGACCGAATGGAACGACAAAGCGCTCGCCGACAAATGGCAGCGCGTTCGCGACCTGCGGCGCGTCGTCACCGGCGCACTCGAAGTCGCCCGCCGCGAAAAGACGATCGGCGCAAGCCTTGAGGCCGCCCCGACGCTTCACGTTGCGGATGCGAAGGACGCGGACTTACTGAAATCCCTCGACCTTGCCGAAATCGGCATCACTTCGGCGGCAAGCGTTAGCACTGCCCCGGCCCCAGCCGGCGCCTTTAAGATTGATGACGTCGCAGGCGCAGCCGTCGTTTTTGCCAAGGCGCCGGGCACGAAATGCGCGCGCTGTTGGCGTATTCTGCCCGAGGTCGGTAAAAGCACAGCCGACCCCCATCTCTGCCTGAGGTGCGAAAGCGCGGTCGCGGAGCACGACGCGAAGTGATGCCAAAGTGATGAACATCTTGAGAAAGTTAAGCCCCGCGTACCTCGGCCTTTTGGTCGCGGCCGCGGCGCTTTTCCTCGACC
>JANLXP010000216.1:0-2458 GCA_031365165.1 Alphaproteobacteria bacterium | reverse complement strand
AGCCTCGATTGCCGCCTTCCAGGAGGCGCTCAAGAACGACCCGAACTGTGCAATGTGCTGGTGGGGGATCGCCTTTGCCTATGGCCCGAACATCAACATGCCGATGATGCCGGATGCCGTGGCGCCCGCGATGGATGCGATTGCGAACGCACAGAAGCTCGCAAGCAACGCCAATCCGGCTGAGCGCGACTATATCGCGGCGTTGGCGACACGCTATTCCGGCGACTCCAAAGCGGATCGCGCGGTGCTCGACAAGGCGTTTGCGGCGGCAATGCGCGGCGTCGCGCGGAAGTATCCGAACGATCTCGACGCGCAGACGCTCTATGCAGAATCGCTGATGGACACGTCGGCTTGGGACTATTGGTTGGACGATAGGACACCTAAGCCGGGCCTTGAGGAGTTGGTTCCGACGATCGAGGCAGTGCTGAAGAAGTCGCCGCAACATCCGGGCGCCATTCACCTCTACATTCACGCCGTCGAGAAGGCCGATCCGAAACGTGCGGAGAAGGCGGCCGGAAAGCTCGCGGCGCTAATGCCGGGCGCCGGGCACATCGTTCATATGCCGACGCACATCTACAACCGCGTCGGCCGATACAGCGAGTCCGTCGACCTCAATCAGGAAGCCGCCAAAGCCGACGAGACTTACTTCGCCACCACGAATGATCGCGGCATGTATGCTGCGATGTACTACGTCCACAATTTGCACTTCGTTTGGACGGCGGCGACAACGGAAGGTCGCTCCGCTACAGCGCTGGAGTACGGGAAGCGCGTCGTCGATGCCGTGCAACCGGATATGGCGCGCGCGGTGCCGAACGTCGAAGGCTTTGTGCCGACGCTGATCTATTCGCAATTGCGCTTCGGCAAATGGGACGCCGTGCTGGCGCAACCCGCGCCGGACAAAGAGCTGCATTATGCGAACGCGATCTGGCACTACGCGCGGGCGCGCGCCTTCGCGGCGAAGGGCGACGTCGCCAAGGCGAAGTCCGAGCAAGCGCTGATCTCGTTTAGCGCGGACGACGCGAAGCGCTTTGCGGGATTCGGTATGCCTGGCGAAGAGCTTGTGAAAATCGCGACCCATGTTGCGGCGGCCGACATTGCGTTGGCCGAGGGCCAGAGCAAGGCCGCGGTCAGCGAGCTTGAGGCGGCGGTGAAGTTGCAGGACGCCCTGCCCTACATGGAGCCGCCATGGTGGGACTTCCCGGTGCGCCAATATCTCGGCGACGCTCTGTTGCGCCGGAACCAGCCAACGGCTGCGGAACGCGTGTACCGCGAAGACTTGAAGGAATGGACGCGCAACGGTTGGTCGCTGTTTGGGTTGAAGGACGCGCTTAGCCGGCAGCGGAAGGTGCGCGACGCCCGCGCGGCCGACGCCTCGTTCAAAAAGGCGTGGGCGCGCGCGGACGTAACATTGACCGCGAGCCGTTTCTAACTCCCGGCAACGCGGCAACTGAAGTATCGTGAGTTCTCCGCCACCGGAGGACTCACGCCATGCCCAACGCACCGAACACCTATCAGCAGCTGGTCGACGAGCTGAACGCGCTGTTGCGCCTGAAGACGACCGTCATCGGCATGAAGCTGTTCGAGCGGGCGGACGACATGATGGCGATCCCGAAGATCCGCCGTCCGAAGGCAATTCATACGACGGATCAGATCGTGTCGATGGCCTCGCGGCTTGGCTGGACCGTCGGCGTGACCGCGGAGGATCTTGCGGGCTCGCAGTGCCGCGCTGTCATTGGACTCTCCGAGCAGAATGAAGAATGGTTGGCCGGCAAGTCTTATGTCGGCGTTTGGCACGAGGATGCGGCGAGTGCGCGGGCGCGGCAGGAAGCGCTGTCCGTTGTGCCGTACGGCAAGTATCAGGCGATGGCGGTGTCGCCGCTCACGAGCGGGCGGCTCGACCCGCCGGATATCTGCCTCGTTTACGCGACACCGGGGCAGATGATAATTCTGATCAACGGGCTGCAGTACCGAAACTACAAGCGGTTCGACTGGAGTGTCGTCGGCGAAACGGCGTGTGCCGACTCATGGGGGCGTGCGCTCAAGACCGGCGAGCCTTCGCTCTCCCTCCCCTGCTTCGCCGAGCGGCGCTATGGCGGCGTGCCGGATGAAGAGATGCTGATGGCGCTCTCGCCTGCGCACTTGCGCGTGGCGATCGAGGGCATGAAGGCACTCGCCAAGAACGGCTTGCGCTATCCGATCCCGCCCTACGGCATCCAAAACGACGTGCGTGCGGGGTTGGGCGTTAGTTACGGCGGCGGGGCGGGATAGCGAGTGCTTCGGTAGGTTAGGGTGGGAAAACTTGTCCCTTCCTGGGTACTGTCGTGTCGGAACAAGGCCACAAGTCATGCGACGTCGAATTTTGCTTCTTGCCGCTTCAATCGTATTGGCCACGACCAGCTCGGAAGTCTGGGCGGGCGAATGCCGCGAGCTCATTGACGCCGGCAGGCTGCCGCCGCGC
>JANLXP010000211.1:0-2041 GCA_031365165.1 Alphaproteobacteria bacterium | reverse complement strand
ACGCGGCGGCCGTCGGCTGCATGCAGCGCGAAGAATTTCTGCGAGGGTGGGATCGGCGCGTCGACCGGAATCACGCCCGAGCCCTTCAGCTCTGCGACTGCGACTTCGCGCACGTAGACCGTGTTCGGTCCGATGATGCGGGCGATCTCGTCAGCGCTCAATGCGTGCGGAAGGCCGCTAAAGTCTTTCGTCATCTCCATCGTCGTTACTCCTTACTCCTGGAAGCCACCGCTTCGGCCCCCAACCCAGGCAGCCGATGTAGCGATGCTTCATGGCATTTATGTGGGTATTAACGGGCGAGAATGGAATAGGCCCCGCTCTCACCCCAATGTGATGGGAATCTGACTAATTTCGGGGGTTTGGAGGCGGCGTTTCAATTCGATCCGCAGCAAACCGTTGGCCAATTTGGCACCCCTGATTTCGAGGTTTTCAGCGAGCAGGAAACCACGCTGGAAGCCTCGTGT
The DNA here is from genome assembly GCA_031365165.1 of Alphaproteobacteria bacterium. Lineage (GTDB taxonomy): Bacteria > Pseudomonadota > Alphaproteobacteria > Micropepsales > Micropepsaceae > SZUA-430. Next base: position 1,577 of record JANLXP010000211.1, on the reverse strand, counting down.
GGCGATTCCCTTGTGCAGGTACGTTCGACCCTCCGGTAGTTGTGTACGTTCGCCTTTGACGGTCAGTTCACGTCCCGTCAGCGTGATCGACAGTTGCTCGGGCGCGAAGCCCGCAACGGCCAGCGTCAGGCGCAGGGTGTCTTGCGCGACCTCCTCGATATTAACCGGTGGATAGGCCTCTGCGTGGCCGCGTGCGAGCCGCTCCACCAGGCGCTCGACTTCGTCGAACCCCAGACAGTACGGATGGCCAAAGGGGCCGGGTCGCGACATGGGGCTGGCTCCACGCTATATGAGCGCGAAAGAACCACCCTCCCCGCCACACATGATTTGGGCGAGGCGAGGCCTTGATTCAAGCCGTCCCCGCCACCTGCTTCGATGACCGAGCCCCAGACCGAGCCCTTTGCCCTCTTCGACGACGCCACCTGGCCCAACCGGGGGGCGTTGCTGGTGCATGGAGCGGAGGGATTGGTCGAGGCGTGGCAGGCCTCGGAGGTCGCGCCTGCGCTGGCTGCGATCGATGAGGCCGTGGCACGGGGGCTGATTGCGGCTGGGTATTGCGCGTACGAGCTTGGCTATGTGTTTGAGTCCAGGCTCCTACCGCTGTTGCCGGAGACGGGCCGGCCGTTGTTGCGGTTTCATTTGTTCAAGGAGCGAGAGCGGCTCAGCGCGCGCGCACGAACGCGGTGGCTGATGGAGCGGGCGCAAGGGCCTGCCGCTTCGGGTCAGGTCTCGCATGCACTGACGCCGGCGGCGCATCGCGCGAAGGTCGATCGCGTGCGGCAGTTGATCGGCGACGGCGACGTCTATCAGGTGAACCTGACGTTCAAGCTCAGCGGTGCGGGTGGCAATCCCTTTGCGACCTACCTGGCGCTCCGCGAGAAGGCGCGTGCGGGCGCGTGCGTGTTCTTGCGCTTTGCGGATGAGGATGTGTTGTCGCTTTCACCGGAGCAATTCTTCGCGGTGAACGGGCGGCGGATTTCGGCGCGGCCGATGAAAGGCACCGTGGCACGCGCGCCGGATCTGGCGGGCGACGAACGGCGGCAGCTGGAACTTCTCGCCGACGAGAAGCAGCAGGCCGAGAATTTGATGATCGTCGATCTGCTGCGGAACGACCTCGCGCGCGTGGCGGAGACGGGAAGCGTGCAGGTGAGCGACCTCTTCACCGTCGAGACCTATCCTCGCTTCCATACGCTGACATCGGGCATCGAAGCGACGCTTAGCGAGGCGCCGTCGATGGCGAGGCTGTTGCCCGCGTTGTTTCCGTGCGGCTCGGTGACGGGCGCACCGAAGATCCGCGCGATGGAGATCATTCGCGAGGTCGAGGACGCGCCGCGCGGCGTCTATTGCGGCGCGGTGGGCTACGCGGCGCACGATGAGATGGCGTTCAACGTCGCGATCCGCACGCTGACGCTGCGCGGCGGTGGGTCCGAGATGGGCGTCGGCGGCGGGATTGTGTGGGACAGCGAGCCCGATGCCGAGTATGCGGAGTGCCTGCTCAAGGCGCGGTTCTTGGTCGATGCGGAAGAGCCGGTCCGCTTGATCGAGACGATGCGCTGGCACGCCGATACAGGGTTCTA
>JANLXP010000183.1:0-2067 GCA_031365165.1 Alphaproteobacteria bacterium | reverse complement strand
TCGCATGGCGAACGCCGTGGAGATATCGACCGCGGCCAAGGTGATCGACGACGACGTCGACGATTATTCGCGCCAGCGCACGGTCTACGCGCGGCGCACCGACATCCCCGACGACGTGGAAGTGTTCCGGATCGACGGGCCCTTCTTCTTCGGCGACGTTTTGGATCGGCTCAGGACGCCGCCTAAAGCCTTCATCCTGCGCATGGGCAACGTTCCCTTGATCGACGCATCGGGGGCGGCCGCGCTCGAGAAGTTCATCGACGACGCGTCGCGGCGCGGAACCCGCACGATCCTGTGCAACGTGCAGGGGGACGTGGAGCAGGTCATCCGGGCAATGGGCCTGACGGGCAAACCGTCGGTTTCGTTGGCGAAGAACCTGCAGAAGGCTTTGCTCGCCGCGCGCGAATGAATCGCCCGGACGGCGCACGCGTTCCATCGCGTTCGCGATTTTGGGGAATGAAAGCAATTCTTTGTTGCAAATCGGCTTCGCCCGAAGGAGGACTGCGTCGTCACGCGTGGGTGACGGTTGCGGGCGAACTCGGACTCGAATACGCGAATGGACGATTCAAATCGAGACGATCAAGGGGACAAGATCGTGTTTTGGGGCCGCTCGCCGATCGACAAGTTGATCGAAGGCTATCGCACTTTTCATCGCACAACGTTCGTGCGGCAGCGCAGACGCTTCGAGCAACTGGCATCGAAGGGCCAGAAGCCCAAGGTGTTGATCATCTCGTGCTCCGATAGCCGCGTGTCGCCCAGCATGGTGTTCGACACACCGCCGGGCTCCATCTTCGTCGCGCGCAACATCGGCAATATCGTGCCTCCGTATCACCCGGACGGCGGCCCGCGGTCGATCGGCGCCGCGGCTGAGTACGCGGTCAAAGTGCTCAACGTCAGCGATATCATCGTCAAAGGGCACGCGCGCTGCGGCGGCGTGCATGCGCTCATCAACGGCGGCGCGGGCTTGCCGGAAAACGACTTCCTGAAGCCGTGGGTGGAAATCGCAGCGCCGGCGTTGAAGCTGTTACCGCCGAACTTCGACTCTCTGGGCGAGGCTGACAAGCGCCGCGTGTCGGAACAGGCCGTGGTCCAGAACAGCCTCATGAACCTCTCCGGCTATCCGTGGGTGCGTGAGCGCATGGAAGCCGGGACATTGCGTATCCATGGCTGGCACTTCGACTTCGAGCACGGCAAGCTCACGCGGCTCGACCACGAAAGCGGCGAATGGGTTGAAGTGAAGTAGGCTTTCTAAGCGACCGCGCGGAGTTCGCGGCCTGGGAGTTCGACGTGGGCGAGGAGCCCTTGCGACGGTTTGTTTTCGACCCAGACGCGCCCGCTGTGGAGCGCCACAAGACCGCGCACGAGCGCGAGCCCTAACCCCGTGCCGCCGGCGCCGCTGCCATGGCTGTTGTCGACGCGCTCGAACGGGCGGAACAGGCTTGAGATTCTGTCCTCGGGGATGCCGGGGCCTGTGTCTGAGACCGTGATGACCACGCCGCCGTCGCCTACGCGCCGGCACGCAACGCCGATGTCGCCGCCTTTGGGCGAGAACTTCACCGCGTTCGAGAGCAGGTTCACGAGGATCTGCTTAAACGCGCGCTCGTCGGCGAACGGCGTAATAGCGTTGTCGAGATCGGCGGTGAGGCTTTGGCCCTTTTCTTCCGCGCGATGGGCAACGAGGCGCAGCGCGCTTTCGATGACGCTCTTGCCGTCGAGATATTGCAGGTCGAGTTCCATCTTGCCGGCTTCGATCTTGGCCACGTCGAGCATGTCGTTGATGAGGCTGAGGAGGTAGCTGCCGGACTCGCGGATGTCGTGGCCGTAGCCGCGGTATTGCTGCGAGATGTTGGGGCCCACGGCGGCCGCTTCGATCATCTCGGCAAAGCCCAGAATGGCGTTCAACGGCGTTCTGAGTTCGTGGCTCATGTTTGCGACGAAGGCCGACTTCGAGGCGCTCGCCGCTTCGACTTCGGCAGTCTTGGCGACCGCGTCGGCGCGCGCGGCCTCGAGCGCTTGCGTCGTGTTCTCGAGGGCAAAGCGGGTCCGCAGCAACTCCGTCGTGCGGTC
>JANLXP010000101.1:0-1868 GCA_031365165.1 Alphaproteobacteria bacterium | reverse complement strand
CATCGCCCGCACCGGTATCGCCGCCAAGCAAGGTGCCGTCCGCCTCAAATTCAACGACGGCAACGAAGTAACGGTCACACCCGATACGGTGTGCGAATTCCCGACACTTCTCGTGCGCAGCGCCGACATCAACGCGGCGGCAGACGGCACCGTTCTCGCGATCACCTCAGGCCTCTTCGAGCTCACGCAATCCGACGACGAAGTGGCCCTGATTTTGGGTCACGAATTGGCGCACAACGTGCTGCGCCATTTGGAGTTGGTGAAAACCGCAAAGCTCGCATCCGGCACTCTGCTCGACGCCTTCGCCAAATCGGCAATCGGAACCGCCGTCGCGGCCACGATCAACCGCCCGTTCTCGGTCCACTACGAAAAGGAAGCCGACTACGCCGGCCTCTATTTCATGGCCCGCGCCGGCTACGACATCGACGCGGCAGCAGGCTTCTGGAAACGCCTCAACGAAACCATGAAAGCAAAGTCGGTCGCGGCCACCCACCCGACCGGCCCCGAACGCCTGCGCGCCATCGAAGCGACCGTCGCCGAAATCAAAGCGAAGCAGAAAAAGGGCCAGCCCTTGACGCTCAAGCCGCGTCGATAAACCCGCCGACCTGCCGGTTCCAAAGCTGCGCATAAGGCCCGCCCCGCGCAATCAGTTCCGCGTGACTGCCCTGCTCCACGATGCGCCCGCTCTCGAGGTAGACAATGCGATCCATGCCCACGATCGTCGACAACCGGTGCGCAATCGCAATCACCGTCCGCCCGCGCATCAACTCGAACAGCGCCTCTTGGATCAGGTGCTCGCTCTCGGAGTCGAGCGACGATGTCGCCTCGTCGAGCACCAGGATCCGCGCGTCTTTCACCAGCGCCCGCGCGATCGCGACGCGCTGCCTCTCGCCGCCCGAAAGCTTGATCCCCTGCTCGCCAACGATCGTGTCGTAGCCCGCTTCGCGGTTCGAGATGAAGTCGTGCGCGTGCGCGTCCTTCGCGGCGGACACGACCAAGCGCTCGTCCGCGTCCGGCTTCGAGTAGCGGATGTTGTCGCGCACCGGGCGGTGGAAGACGCCGGGCATCTGCTGCACTTCGGCGATCGCTTCGTTGACCGAATCCCACGTCACGTCGGAGACGTTTTGCTCGTCGATCAAGATGCGCCCGCCCTGCGGCTCGAACTGGCGCCGCAACAGCTTCACGAGCGTCGATTTTCCGGCGCCCGACTTGCCGACAAGTCCCACCTTCTCGCCCGCTTTGATGCGCAGATTCAGCCCCTGAAAAACCGGATGCCCGTCGGCATGCGAGAACGAAATGTTCTCAAACACGATTTCGCCCGCGCCCACGGCCAAGGCCTTCGCACCCGGCTTGTCGACAATCTCATGCGCCTGCGTGACCAAGTCGAGCGCCTCGGCAAGTGTGCCCAGCTGCTCGAAAAAGTCGAGCATCCGGTACGACAATTCCTGCACCGACCGCGCGATCATGGTCCCCAAGAAGAAGATCATCGTGAACGTGCCGACCGTGATCGCGCCCGAAAGCGTATCGCGCGTCGCCAAAACGATGAGCCCCATCAAGAGAACGAGCATCGCCGTCGACATGAAGGTGCGCATCACGACCAGGAACCAGCGCAGCGACTGCGAAGCGTTCATCTCGTCGGCAAGAAAGCGCGACAAGAATCGCCGCTCGAATGCCGCCCGTGCGAACGCACGCACGAGGTCGGCATTCGCGATCGCATCGATCAACCGTCCGGTCGACGTCGACACCTCCTCCGAGAACGCCTTCGACAGCTGGACGGTTGATCGATGCGATCGCGAATGCGGACCTCGTGCGTGCGTTCGCACGGGCGGCATTCGAGCGGCGATTCCTGTCGCGCTTCCTCGCCGATG
>JANLXP010000076.1:0-4507 GCA_031365165.1 Alphaproteobacteria bacterium | reverse complement strand
GTCGGCGTTTTTGCGCAGCGCATGAAGCAGCAACACGGCGCTGGCGCCGCCGCCGCAGATAACGATGTGCTCGGGTGGCTTTTGCTGTTTGCTCAAGACCAGCCCACGTTCGCGCGCGGCGCCAGCAACGGACGGGCCGTTGTTGCTCGTCTGGGGGTGCATGGCTCAGGCCGCCTTGCGGATGGCTTTGGGGTCGAAATAGGGGCGGTCGCCTAGAATCGTTGCGCGATGCATTACGCGACGATGGGGCAGATAATCGTTGACTGCAAAGTGCTGCGTATTGCGGTTGTCCCAGAAGGCGATGCTGCCCGGCGTCCAGCGCCAGCGGACGAGGAATTGCGGCTGCTGAATGTGTTCGCGGAGGAACTTGAGTATTGCCGCACTCTCTTTGCGCGAAAGGCCTTTGATGTGGGTCGTGAAGCCGTCGTTCACGAACAGGCCCCTGGCACGGGTTTCAGGGTGGGTGCGCACCACCGGGTGGACGACCGGCGGGTGTTCGCGCCGCGCTCTATCGTAGCGGAACTCGCCGGCGTTCTTGCTCGCCTGGAGCGTCGGTGGGAAGGAGCGGGTGAAATCGTGCACCGCTTCAAGCGTGCTCAGGTACTCGCGAAACGAGGGCGAGAGCGCCTGATAGGCGGCCGTCATCGACGACCACATCGTGTCGCCACCCCAAGGCGGCAGATTGCGCGCGTAGAGGATGCTCGCCATCGGCGGCGTTTCGATGAACGTGACGTCGGTGTGCCAATTGTCGTTGTCGGTCGGATTGTCGGCGTGGTTGTCGAGGACGAGCACCTCGGGCGTGCCATCGACCTGCGGATATACCGGGTGAATGTGCAGAGGGCCGAAGCGGCTTGCGAAGTCGCGGTGTTGTCCCGGCGTTAGATTTTGGTCTTTGAAGAACAGGACTTCGTGCTTGAGCAGCGCGCGGCGGATGTCGGCGACCGTCGCATCGGAAAGCTTCGCCGATAGATCGACGCCGTCGACGATGCCGCCGATCGCGGGCGTCAAAGGCTCTACCGTTAGTCCTTCGGTCACTTGGTGCGACATGACTGAGGTCTCCTCACACGGCCAGCGCGATCAATCACAGGTGCGACATTCTGACACGACTAATCTGATAGAGTCAATCGTGAAAATTTCCGCTGAGAATTAGGTGCTCATGATGAGGAGAGAGGAAAAACGAAGCCGGCTCCGATCATCCGTACACGGATCATCGGTCAACGCTGCCTCACTTGCACGATCGTTGCGCGCGGATGTGCCATCTGTTGTCGGTCGCGAAACTGTCCGCAACTCGATCTCAATGTTGCGATAAATTGACCGCAGCGTTTTGTAACTGTCAACTTACCACACGTTGTCCAGCGCCCGCGCGGTGCAGGCCCGCAGAGATCGCTTTGATTAGTGAGGAAGCGGGCGGTTTCAGGCCGCGGGTTTCAATTTACGGCGGTCCGCGAGGGCGTCCGCGAGCGAGTGTTGCTCAAGGATCTTCGCGGTCGAGTTGCGGACATCGATCAGCGCTTTGCGGATCGCGCAGGTCGCTTCGTCCGTGCAGTCGTCGCAGCGGCGGTAGGCCGTGCGGCTGGCGCACGGACTTAGCGCGAGCGGGCCATCCATGACGCGGATGATCTCCGCGAAGTCGATGTCTTTCGGATTGCGGCCGAGTTGGTAACCGCCGTGGCGGCCGCGCACGCTGTGCACGAGGCCGCGGCGTTTCAGTTCCAAAAGGATCTGTTCCAAGAACTTGCGCGGCACGCCCGCGCTCTCGGCGACGTCCGCGATCTGCTGCGGCTCGTCGATCGGCTTGGCCGCGAGGTGCAGCATGGCGCGGAGGGCGTAACGGGCTTTTTGCGACAGCATGAGTAATTCTATATGGGGGAAGTCGAGTTTTACACGCCTATCTTTCGGAAGCGTTAGCGGCGGATTCGTCAGGGTGCCGGGGGTTTCCGGCTGGGCCCTAGTTTTGCGGCAAGTTCATCGGCCTGGGCGCGCAATCCGGGGAGCCATTCGGCGCCGGCCGGGGCCTCGTGGATGATCTCGCGCCAGAGAGCCAGGGCTTCTTTTTCGTGGCCCGTTTGGACGAGTGCCACGCCTTTGTAGAAACGGGCCCGGGGGTCTTTGGCGTCATGCTTGAGGGCTTCGTCGAAGGCTGCGTTTGCGTCAGGCGTGACTTTGCCGTCGGCGTCTTGCACGAGGGCTTCGCCGTATTGGGCGCGTAGCGCGGCGTTCGTGGGATCCAGTGTGACCGCGCGCGCAAGCGCGTCGATACCTTCCTTCACGCGGCCCAGTTGAACGTAAGACCAACCGAGCATGCGCCAGCCCTGCGCATCATTTGGCTGGGCCTTTAGTCTCGTAGCGAGGCGGGCGACCATCGCTTCGACTTCGGCCAGCATCTCGTTGCCAGCGGCTTCGCGTTCTGCTTTGGCGTCGTAGAGACGCGAAGGGAGGGCAGGGCGGCCGAGCGTCAGATACGTCGCGAGTGAGAGCGTCATGACGCCGGCTGCGACGATGATGGCGACGGTGCGCGACGGCGCGGTGGCTTGGACCGCGGTGCTCGGCTGCGGGACAGCGAGGATGCGGCGCTTGATTTCGGTGCGCGCGGCTTCCGCTTCGGCAGGCGAGATCAGACCGCGCTCGAGATCTGCGTCGACCTCTTTCAGTTGATCGCGATAGACGGCGAGGTCGCGCGCTTGGTCGGTGCTCTTTGGTCGGCGCAACAGCGGCGGGAGCACCAAGAGAAGCGCGATGAGGCTGAGGAGCGCGAACGCGAGCCAGATCATGGCGCCGTGTCCAATTTGCGGCGCACGCTTTCTTCTTCGGTAGCGCTCAACGGTGCGGCCGACGGCGGTTGGCGTGCGAGGCCGCTCATGTAAGCCCACGCCGCGAGCGCGCCGAGTGCCACGACCGCGAACGGCGTGAACCAGAGTATCAAGGTGTCGCCTTCGAGTGGTGGCCGCAGCAGCACGTATTTGCCGTAGCGGGCGACGATGAAGGCGCGGGCTTCGTCATCGCTGTCGCCAGCCTTGATCCGTTCGCGCACGAGCACGCGGATGTCATGCGCGAGCGGCGCGTCGGAGTCGTCGACGGATTGGTTTTGGCACACGACGCAGCGCAGTTCCTGCGTCAGCGTGCGCGCGCGGGCTTCGAGTGCCGCATCGGCCAACATTTCATCGGGCTCGACGGCGCGGGCGGTCCATGAGAGGGCGAGAAGGAGAAGCAAGAGCGATGCGAGGCGGGTCATTTCTCCGCCTCGAGTTGCTTCAGCAGCGGTTCGATCGTGTTTGTCCATGTGTAGTCGTCGATGGCGCCGACCTGCTTGAAGCGGATGCGGCCGGCCTTATCGACAACGTAGGTTTCCGGCGCGCCGGTGACGCCGAGGTCGATGGCGGTACGTCCGGTCCGATCGTCGGCGATGGTGGTGTAGGGGTTGCCGAGTTCTTCGAGCCAGATTTTCAGTTCGTCGGGCTTGTCCTTCCAGGCGAGGCCCACGATCGCAATGCGCTGTTCTTTGGCGTGCTTGAGCAGCACCGGGTGTTCGACGCGGCAGGTGATGCACCACGAGGCGAATATGTTGAGCAACGTGACGCGGCCTTTGAAGTCAGCCGGCGTGATGCGTTTGGCGTCGTCGGGAAACGTGGGCAAGTCGAAGGCGGGCAGTGGCTTGTTGATGAGGACGGATTGGATCGTGCGCGAATCCGTCTGCAAGCCGATTGCGAAATAGGCGGCGAGTGCCAGCAAGATAAACAAGGGTGCGAGCGAGAGCCAGCGCGACATCTTCTATTCCGCCGGCTGCATTGCGGCGGCGCTGCGGCGCGGGGCACCGATGCGCAAGCGGCGATCACTGAGCGAGAGCAGGCCGCCGAAGACCATGATGATCGCGCCGCCCCAGATCCAGAAGACCAGTGGATGATGATACATGCGCACCGTCCAATCGCCGCCGGGATGCGACTGACCGATGGTGACGTAGAGAACGTCGAGCGGGCGGACGCGCAGTCCGGCTTCGGTCGTGTCGCTGCCAGGGTTCGGGTAGTTGCGGCGTTCGGCGATCATGTCATCGATTTGCACGCCGCCGGTGCTGACGGCGAAGTGGCCCATCTTGCTGGTGTAGTTCGGGCCTTGCACGTCTTCGACCTTGATGAGGCGCACGTCGTAGCTGCCGACGCTGGCGCTTTGGCCGGGTTTGAGTAGCGTCACCGTTTCTTCCGTCCACGAGACGACGGCCACTATGCCGATTGCGACGATCGCGACGCCGGTGTGTGCGACGAGCATGCCCCAGGTCGCTCGCGGTAAGCCGCTTGCGCGCGCCCACGCCGTCGACATGTTCGTGGTGCCGATGCGTTGTGCGAGGACGGTGAGCGTGCCGATGAGAAGCCATGCGGCTGCGGCGAGTGCCAAGGCGGCGAGCGAGCCGGTGCTGAGGACGAGGGCCGCGATGCCAGTGCCGAGTGCTGCGGCTCCTGCAATCTTTAGGCGCCAGAGCGATTGCGCGAGGTCGCCGCGCTTCCAACTCAAGAAT
>JANLXP010000064.1:0-2354 GCA_031365165.1 Alphaproteobacteria bacterium | reverse complement strand
CTTGAAATCGGTCGCTTTCCGCAGTGGGAGCGCCTTGTGCTAGGGGGGGAACCCTAGGGCCGTGATTGACTACCTGAACCGGATTTTGCGTCGAATGCTTCGCCTCAGTGCAACGTGTTCAAGCACTGCTCTGCCAACGATTCGCAATAGAGAAAGCCGTGACGAACCAAAAAAAGATAGCTTACGCAGTAGCGGCAGTGCTCGCATTCGTTGCTTGGATTGCTTTCTTTGGCGAAAAGATGAGCGATGGAGCAGACCAGTTACTCAAGGCGTGCGCAGAAGTTGATTCCGCCGTGGCGCGAGGAACTATGACGCAGGAGGAAGCCAATTGGTCGGTGCGCGGAACGTTGGTCGCGTTACCCCGCAGATCGACTCTTATGCAGACAATTCGCATGCGACGCGGAGAAAGAGTGAGTGATCAGCAAAAGCTCAAAGCTCAATTGCCGGTGTACAGGGAAATAGTGCTGAGCAGCACAGCCGGGCGAGAGACGCGCCTGTGTCTTATCGTTGCGAGCCATTGACGCAACGATTCCCTAAAATACGGGGACGCTTTAGATTTCCGGACTCATCTTGCGTTGAGCTTCGGCAAGGGCGCGGGACGCCCGCGCTCCTGGGCCTAGTGCTGGCTCTTCGGCATTTTGACGGTGAAGCCGTCGAGGGCGTCGGTCACTTTGATTTGGCACGAGAGGCGGCTGTTGGTTTCGACGCCTTCGGCGAAGTCGAGCATCGTCTTTTCCATTTCCTGCATCGGCTCGATTTTCGAGAGCCATTCCTGTCCAACATAGACGTGGCAGGTGGCGCAGGCGCAGGCGCCGCCGCAGTCGGCGTCGATGCCGGGGATCAGGTTTTTGACCGCCCCTTCCATCACGGACATACCGGGCTTCACGTCGACGACGTGCTCTTTGCCGTTGTGCTCGATGTACTTGATCTTCGCCATGTCGTGTCCGGAGGTCCGTTGTTAGCCCATGTCTTTCATAGGTATGGTCTTGTCTGCAAGACGCTCCGGCGCGACGCGGGCGCGCGCGGCGATGAGGCGTCGGCCCATCATGTATTCGGGGGCGGCGTTGACGGCCTCCACTGCCGCTACGACACCGTCGCGTAGGCGGAACGCTGCGAACGAGCGGCTGGCCGGGTCACCGCGGATGACGATCTGGTCGTCGGGGTGCCCCAAGCCCGCGATTTGAAGCTTGAGGTCGTATTGGTCGGACCAGAACCAGGGGACCTCGTTGTAGGGCTTCGGTTTGCCGAGAATGGCGGCTGCTGCGTGCTTTGCCTGGTCGATCGCATTTTGGACGGATTCGAGGCGGACGCGGCCGGTGGTCGAATGGGTGCAGGGCAGGTTCGCACAGTCGCCGATGGCGTAGATCGCGGGGTCTTCGGTGCGCGCGTGGTGATCGACGACGATGCCGCTGTCGACCTTCAAGCCGGCATCGAGGGCGAGTTCAACGTTCGGGACAATGCCGATGCCGATCAGTACGAAATCGACGTCGACTGGGCCACCGGAGGTTTTGATGCGCAGCCCGTCGCCGTTCTTTTCGATCGCTTCGAGCTTCGTGTTGCAGCGAATGTCGACACCGGCCTTGCGGTGGACGTCTTCATAGAATGCCGAGATTTCGGGGCAGGCGGCGCGCGCCATGACGCGCGGCAACGCTTCCAGCACCGTTACCTTGAGTTTGTGTTTGGCGGCCACCGCCGCGACCTCAAGACCGATGTAGCCTGCGCCGATGATCGCAACGCGATTGCCGGGCTTCAATTTGTCTTGCAGCAGTTCCACGTCGGCGATGCCGCGCAGGTAGTAGCAGCCTGGCAAGTCTGCGCCGGGCAGCGGGAGTATGCGCACGCGTGAGCCGGTCGTTATCGCCAAGGTGGTGTAGGGAAGGTCCTTACCATTCGCGAGCTTCACCGTCTTGCGCGCGCGGTCGATGGCGGTGGCGCGGGTGTTGAGATGCAGCTCGATCTTGGCTTCGGTGTAAAATTCATCCGGCTTTATGAACAGGCGCTCGCGCGCGAGTTCGCCTGCCAAGAACGCTTTCGACAGTGGTGGGCGTTGGTAGGGAATGTAGGGTTCATCGCCGACCAGCGTTATGCCGCCCGCGAAGCCGTCTTGGCGCAGGCTTGCGGTCAGCTGGCTTGCCGCTTGTCCGGCGCCGATGATGAGGACCGATTCGGTCATGAAATCAGCGCGCCCGGCGCCCCTTGAACCCACTGTCGGTTAGCACGGGGTAAGCCTTCGCAGCAACCGCGCAAATCGGGCGTTTTCAGATCGTGCGCGGTGGCATTGAGTTGACCCAGAGCCACGGGTAGAAGGGCCTCATGCGCGTCAGCCCTGCATCCTCCGGTATCGACAGTTTCTA
>JANLXP010000040.1:0-2246 GCA_031365165.1 Alphaproteobacteria bacterium | reverse complement strand
GGGTACCGCTGACGCGACCGGCCGCCAAGTGCCCGAAGAAATCGCGGGCAGCGATTTCACGCTTCCCGCCGATCTCGTCATCACCGCGCTTGGCTTCGACCCTGAGGACTTGCCCGTGGCGTTCGGCGAGAAAGATCTCACCGTCACGAAGTGGGGCACGCTGAAGATCGACCACAAGACGATGATGACCTCGCTCGCGGGCGTCTTCGCGGCCGGCGACATCGTGCGCGGCGCCTCGCTGGTGGTGTGGGCCATCCGCGACGGCCGCGACGTGGCCGAAAGCATCCACCGCTACCTCGAACAAAGAACCCTCGAAGCAGCCCGCGAAGCGGCGGAGTGACGATAATGAGCGACAACAACAATCGCCCAACAAAAAATACGCGTCATGGCCGGGCAAGCGAAGCGCGACCCGGCCACCCAGGGTTACACGCTGAGCCCGCGACCCTGGGTGGCCGGGTCAAGCCCGGCCATGACGAAAATATTGAGAGTGCGGAGGTCGAACGCTACCTCTTGAACGCCGCGCATCTCGAAGCAAACCACGCGTATTCGCCAGACCAGGAACACGACGCGTGTGGCGTCGGCCTGATCGCCGCCGTCGACGGCAAGCCGCGCCGCGACGTCGTGCTGAACGCGATCGCGGCGCTGAAATGCGTCTGGCACCGCGGCGCCGTGGACGCCGACGGCAAGACCGGCGACGGCGCGGGCCTGCACATCCAAGTGCCGCAAGACTTCTTCGCCGACGAAGTGAAGGCGACCGGCCACCAGCTCGAAGGCGGGCGCATCGGCATCGGCATGATCTTCTTGCCGCGCACGGATTACGTGGCGCAGGAAACCTGCCGCACGATCGTCGAGGCTGAGATCCTGCGCTTCGGCTACTACATCTACGGCTGGCGCCAAGTGCCGGTCGACATCTCCGTCATCGGCGAAAAGGCGAACGCCACAAGGCCCGAGATCGAACAGATCATGTTCGACACGCCCAAGGGCCGCGACGTCGAGGAGATCGAGCGCGATCTTTTCATCATCCGCCGCCGCATCGAAACGCAGGTGAAGAAGGCTTCGATCCCGAACTTCTACATCTGCTCGCTGTCCACGCGCTCGCTGATCTACAAAGGCATGTTCCTGGCCGAGCAGCTGGCCACGTTCTATCCGGACTTGAACGACGCGCGCTTCGTCTCGCCGATGGCGATCTTCCATCAGCGTTATTCGACGAACACGTTCCCGACCTGGTACCTGGCGCACCCGTTCCGGATGCTCGCCCACAACGGCGAGATCAACACGTTGAAGGGCAACGTGAACTGGATGAAGAGCCATGAAATCCGCATGGCCTCCGAACACTTCAAGGGCCACGAAGACGACATCATGCCGATCATCCAGCCGGGATCGTCGGACTCGGCCGCGATGGATGCGGTCTTCGAAGTGCTCTGCCGCGCCGGCCGTTCCGCACCGATGGCCAAGACGCTGCTGATCCCCGAAGCCTGGTCGAAGAAGGACACGACCCCGCCGGCACACCGCGCGATGTACCAATACTCGAACGCAGTGATGGAGCCGTGGGACGGCCCCGCCGCGATCGCCGCCACCGACGGCCGCTGGGTGATCGCGGGCCTCGACCGCAACGGTTTGCGCCCGCTCCGCTACACGTTGACCGACGACGGCGTGCTGTTCGTCGGCTCCGAGACCGGCATGGTCGTGCTCGACGAACGCAAGATCGTGAAGAAGGGCAGGGTCGGTCCCGGCCAAATGATCGGCGTCGACTTACAACGCGGACAATTCTTCGACGACCGCGCCATCAAAGACGAACTCGCGAAGGAACACCCGTACGAGGAATGGACGAAGAACATCGTCGACCTCGAGCCCATCATCGGACCGGGGCCTGAGCCATTGATGTTCGCGGAGAAAGGCGAACTGCGCAGACGTCAACTCGCCGCCGCGATCTCGCTCGAAGACCTGGAGATGATCCTCCACCCGATGGTCGAGGACGGCAAGGAGCCTGTGGGTTCCATGGGCGACGACGCGCCGCTGGCGGTCCTCTCGCAGCAATACCGCCCGCTCGCGCACTACTTCCGCCAGAACTTCAGCCAGGTCACGAACCCACCGATCGACTCACTTCGCGAAGACCGCGTGATGAGCTTGCGCACACGCTTCCGCAATCTCGGCAACGTGTTGGCGCAAGACGCGACGCAGGCCGACGTCTTCACGCTGGAAAGCCCTATCATCTCCACCGGCATGTTCATCCGCATGAAGGAGCA
>JANLXP010000030.1:0-2586 GCA_031365165.1 Alphaproteobacteria bacterium | reverse complement strand
CTGTCAGAACTTGGGCCATTGCTTAGGGAACGTGCGCCTTTGTTCCTTCAAGAATGGTGCTTGAGGCTCTTATTGTCAACTTTCTACGTGAAATATATTAAATCACATACATTCACGTGAAACTGAGCGATGGGGGGCGTGCATTACTCGTTGACGATTGACGTTTTGCGCCCGCCATCGGCGTTCCTTCACCGCGAGCCAAAAACCCACCAAAACCCTCATTACATGTGTGTGTGTGGAAGGGGAGGGTGAAATTATCGTCAATCGTCAACGTGTAATGCAGTAGTGGCCGTAGGCGGGCGTCAATTTGTCAACGTGCACTCATTCGGTTGGGCGAACGCTTTCGTGCCAGTTCTTGAGGGCTTGGCGCTCGAGGAGCGATAGCGCCGCATAGATCGCGATGCCTATGCCCGAGAGCAGGGCCAAGGCTGCGAAGGCTTTGGCGATTTTGAGGTTGAAGCCGGCTTCGTGGATCACCCAGGCCAAGCCCGTCGAGGAGCCGGAGCCGGCGGCGAATTCTGCCACGACGGCGCCGATGAGTGCGAGGCCGCCTGAGATCTTCATGCCGGTCAGGATGTTCGGCAGGGCGGCGGGAAACTGCAGCCGTACGAGCCGTTGCCAACGGCTGGCGCCATAGAGGTCGAAGAGTTCGTGCAATTGGCGGTCGGCGGAGCGCAGGCCGAGCGTCGCGTTCGCGAGGATCGGGAAGAAGGCCACGATGGTGGCGAGGATCAGCACCGCGCGCTCAGCATTGTCGAGGCCGACCCAGATCAAGATGAGCGGTGCGATGGCAACGACGGGCGTGACTTGTAGCGTGACAGCATACGGGAATAGCGCGCGTTCGATGGTGCGGCTTTGTGCGAACAGGATCGCAAAGGCGATGCCGAACACCAGTGCCAAACCGAAGGCAATGAACGTGACGCGGATCGTCACCCACGCGGCGCTCATCAGCGAATCCCAATTGTCGATGGCGGCGACGGCAATCGCGGACGGGGCGGGAAGTACGAACGGCGTGATCTCGAACACGTAGACGAGCCACTCCCACGCGCCCAACGTCACGACGGCGACGAGAGCGGGAAGGCCGTAGGCATAGATCTGTTCGCGGTTCAACTTGGCGCTCCCTCGCGATGAAGTGCTGCGCGCACTTGGCGGCAACGTTCGCCGTAGAGCTGCGTCATGCGGAAGTCTGCGCTGCGGGTCTTTGGTTCGACCATCGCGATGTCGGCGATGACGTGTCCGGGGCGCGGACTTAGCGCGATGATGCGCGAAGAAAGGTAGACGCTTTCGTAGACCGAGTGCGTGACGAACACGATCGTCAGGTTCTTGGCGGCCCACAGTTCGCGCAGTTCGTCGTTCAGGCGGTCGCGGGTTAGTTCGTCGAGGGCAGCGAAGGGTTCGTCCATCAATAGGACGGAGGCATCCATCGCGAGCGCGCGCGCAATCGAGACGCGCATGCGCATGCCGCCGGAGAGTTCTCGCGGATAGACGTTTGCGAACTTGGTGAGACCGACAAGTTCGAGCGTGTCTTTTACGCGTGCATCCGCTGTCGGCTCGTCGGTTCGCGCAAGATCGAGCGGCAATCGGACGTTCTTCGCGACCGTTGCCCAGGGCATGAGTGCCGCGTCCTGGAAGACGAAACCGAGGCTCGGCCTCTTGCCAGTCCACGTTACGCTGCCGCTGCTCGGCTCCGTCAGCCCTGCAATCAGGCGCAAGGCGGTGCTTTTCCCGCAGCCCGAGGGGCCCACAAGCGAGACGAATTCGCCGGCTGCCACCGTGAAGCTCACCCGATCGAGCGCGAGCGTGCCGTTCGGGAAGGTTTTCGCGACGTTATCGAAGGAGAGCAGCAATCACTTCTGCTCGGTGGTTGGCGGCGTGGTGACGCCGTGGCCCTTGTTTACGAAGGCAAGCGTGTAGGCTTTGGCGACGTCGACCTTGTCGTCGTAGACCTTGCTGCTCTTCATCAGGTCGAAAAATGACTTCCAGCGCGCTTCGGTCATCGCGCCGATACCGAGCGTCGCTGCGTCGCCACCTTCGACCATGCCGCGATTGCGCATCTCGGTGATGGCGTTCGCGATGATCGCGTCGGTCATTTCGGGGTTGTCTTTTTTGATCAGCGCATTGCCCTGCGCCGGATCGTTCAGGTAGCTGTTCCACCCGTCGATCGATGCGTCGACGAACGCTTGCACCACTTGCGGCCGGTCGCGCACGTCTGTTCCGCGCGCCATGATGAAGTTCGAGTAGCCCGGATAGCCATAGTCGGCGAGCAGGAAGACTTGCGGCTTGATCTTTCCTTCCGTCTCGATCGTGAAGGGTTCCGACGTGACGTAGCCTTGCTGGATCGCTTTCGCGTCGGTCAGGAACGGCGCCAAGTTGAACGTGTATTTTCGAATTTGCTTGTCGTCGAACTTGAAGTTGGCTTTGGCCCATATCCACCAAGTCGAGACGGTGGCGTCCGAGACCATGATCGCCTTGCCCTTCATGTCGGCGAGCGACTTGATGTCCTGGCGCTCGTGCGTGATCAGCACTTGCGGATCTTTTTGGAAGATGGCGGCGACGGCAACGGCATCACCGCCTGCCGCGACGAGG
>JANLXP010000267.1:0-8710 GCA_031365165.1 Alphaproteobacteria bacterium | reverse complement strand
ATTGGACGGCGAGAAACCGCGTGCCGGTGCGCTCGATGTGTTGGCGCAGCATGTGCTGGGGTCGGCGGTCGCAGCGCCGTTCGATGGGGATGCGCTTTACGCCGAGGTACGGACTGCCGCGCCGTACGCCGACTTGCCGCGCGCGGACTTCGACCGTGTTCTCGACTACGTGGCGACGGGTGGGTACGCGCTGCGCGCTTATGAGCGTTACGCGAAGCTGAAGCAGACGGTTGAGGGGTTGTGGCGTATTGCTTCGCCTCAAGTGGCGCAGCGATACCGGCTGAACTGCGGCACGATCGTCGAAACGCCGATGCTGAAGGTGCGCGTGGTGCGCACGTATCGCGGGCCGCGGGTGACCTATGCCGGTCGGATCGTGGGGCAGGTCGAAGAGTATTTTCTGCAGCAGTTGCTGGCGGGCGATACGTTCCTGTTTGCTGGGCGGATTTTGCGCTTCGAAGGGATTGTCGAGAGCGAGGCGATCGTGACGCCGGGGCCGCCGGGTGATCCGAAAATTCCCTCGATCGAAGGCGGCAAGTTTCCGCTGTCGACGTTTCTGGCGCAGCGCGTGCGCGAGATGCTGGCCGATCCGAAGCGTTGGGAATTCCTGCCTGATCAGGTGAAAGAATGGCTCGCGATCCAGCGGTTGCGCTCCGTTTTGCCGAAGGCGCACGAGATGTTGATCGAGACGTTCCCAAGAGGGGCACGGCAGTTCCTCGTCTGCTACCCGTTCGACGGGCGGCTTTGTCACCAGTCGCTTGGCATGCTGCTCACGCGGCGGTTGGAGCGGATGGGGATGAAACCTTTGGGCTTCGTCGCCAGCGAGTATTCGCTCGCGATCTGGTCGCTCGGGCAGCTCGCGTCGCTCGACATGAACAAGCTGTTCGACGAAGACATGATGGGCGACGATCTGGACGCATGGCTTGTCGAATCGGCGCTGCTCAAGCGGAGCTTCAAGACGTGCGCGGTGATCGCCGGGTTGATCGAGCGGCGCAACCCGCGCGAGGAGCGGACGGGGCGGCAAGTCAATTTCTCATCCGACCTCATCTACGACGTTCTCCGCAGTCACGAGCCCGACCACATTCTTTTGCGAGCGGCGTACGACGATGCGTCGACAGGGGCACTCGATATTGCGCGGCTCGGCGCGTTGTTGAAGCGCATCAAAGGGCACATCGTTTTGAAGAAGCTCGACCGCGTTTCCCCGCTCGCCGTGCCGGCGCTGCTCGACATCGGCAAGGTGCCAGTCGGAAGCGACGCGAACGAGGCGCTGTTGGCGGATGCGAGCGACGAGCTGATCGCCGAGGCGATGGGCGAGTAGCCGTTACTTCAGCTGCGGCAGCGTCTCCCACAAGCGCCGGTCGTGTGCGGGGACGACGATGAGGCCGGGGACTGCCTGCTTTAGCTGGTGCAGCCGGATGAGAAGGGCGCGCACCTCATCCGGATCGTTGTCGACAAGGCGGCGTGCGATCCACGGTTTTTCTGCTGGATGATCGACGCCTTCGCTTTGCCATGCGGTGTCGCCGATCAAGACGTAGTGCTTACCGTCGGACGTGTTGATGAACGCGAAGATCGAGCCTGGTGTGTGGCCGGGAGCGGGCACGAGAACGACACTGCCGTCGCCGAAGAAGTCGAAGCTTTTGTCGAAGCCCATGTAAGGGCCGCCCGAGAAGTCGTACGTCTTGTACGCGGTGGTGCCGATCTTGCGCGCGAGTTCGGTTGCCGGATTTCCGCTGTTGACGAAGTCCAGTTCGGCCTGCGTGACGTAGACTAGGATATTTGGCAGATCCTCAAGGCCGCTCACGTGATCCCAGTGTGCGTGGGTCAACACGATGCCCGCCGGCGCAATTCCCGCAGCCGCGAGTTGATCGGCGACGGTTGGCTCCTGCTCAAAGCGCGCGGTGTTTTGCATGAGCCATGGCGTCGTCTTGAAGTGCTCGGCGACGTTCTTGCCGAAGCCGGTGTCGAAGACGAGCGTGCCCTTCGGATGGACGAGCACAATGCCACCCATGTTGAAGATGCGCTCTTCCATCAAATTGCCGCCGCGATAGGCGAAGCCCGCGCTCGAGAGCATTTTGCCAGCGAGAATAGCTTTGATTTCGACGCCCGGCGTTGCCGGCACGGGTGGAACGGCAATCGCTTGCGCAGGCGGCGCCGCCAGATCTTGCGGCATGAATGTCCAAGCGAGCGCGGCGACGCCAACGAGGAGGAGTAAGAGGAGAAGGCGGATGACGGTGCGCATGAGCGGTTCTTTCAAATGGCCATAACGGTGGACGCTATTATGTCCCTCGCGGTTTGGCGCGGGCGGTTGGGATTGCGGTCCAGGGGTCGTCGGGCCAGTGGTGTTTTGGGTAGCGGCCTTTGAGGTCGCGCTTTTCTTCCGGATAGCCGTTCTTCCAGAAGCTTTTCAGATCGCGCGTGACTTGGACGGGACGGCGCGCGGGCGAGAGCAGATGCAGCGTCAGCGGCACGCGTCCGTTCGCCACCGTCGGCGTGTCGGCGAGGCCGAACATTTCCTGCAAGCGAACGGCGAGGAAGGGCGCGTCGGTCGTGTAGTCGATGGCGATGCGCGATCCGGAGGGTACTTCGACGTGGGTGGGCGCTAGGGTGTCGAGGCGCTTTTTCTGTTCCCAGTCGAAGCGGCTATGGAGTGCGTTCGAGAGGTCGATGCGTGCGAAGTCGGCGGCGCGCGTGACGCCGCCCAAAAATGGTTGCAGCCACTGTTCGAGATCGCGGGCGAGCGCATCGTTCGAAAGGTCGGGCCAGCCGGCGTCGGGTTCGAGTTTGCGGATGAAGGCGATGCGGGCGCGAAATGCGTCCAGTTCCGGCGTCCATTGCAAGGCGTTCAAGCCCAGTTCGCGGATGCCTGTGAGGACGGCGGCGGCGAGTTTCGATGCGTCCGGCTTTTTCAGCGGGCGTTCCGCGAGCGTGAGTGCGTGAAGGCGTTCTTCCTCGCGTGCGACGGCGGCCTTTTCGCGGCTCGACCATTCGCAGGTTTCGCGGGTTTCGATGTGCGCGCCGAACAGGTCCTCGATTTCAGCGAGCGTGAGCGGTGCCGCTTGGTGGATCTTCGCGTTCGCGCCGGCGCCGTCGAGGGCCGCGATCGCGAGGTAGTCTTCGCGCGCGAGTGCGTCCGTTTCCGGCAAGGTCGCGCCGCGGCCGCTTGCGAGGCGGAAGCTTGCGGGGCCCCGGCGTTTGGCGATGCGTTCGGGATAGGCGAGAGCGGTGAGGCGACCGGCGGCGTTCGTCTCGATGCGTCCGCCCTTCACATCGAGCGTGCGTGCCCAAGCGCGGGCCTGGTCGCGCGCACGGGCCAACGAGCCGCGGTCGGCGTTGACGGCGCCCGCTTCGAACGCTTCGAGACGCGTGCGCAGGTCAACGTCTTTGCCGCCGCGGATGACGTCGCGTTCGCTCAAGATTGCGGCGAGGGCCACGGCGGTTGCTCCGTCACCCCTCTCCTTTGCGCGCAGCATCATGTGAGCGAGGCGCGGGTGCGCGCCGAAGGTCGCGCAAGCGCGGCCGTGCGGCGTGATGCGGTTGTCGCTGTCGATCGCGTCGAGTTCGCGCAGCAGTTCTTGCGCTTCGGCGAACGTGCTTGCGGGCGGCGGGTCGAGCAGCTTGAGGCGGCTCGCGTCGCGCTCGCCCCAGAGCGCGAGGTCGAGCGCGAAGGGGCTGAGATCGCTCGTGAGGATTTCGGGCGGCGTGTAGGGGGTGAGCGCGCGGGTCTCGGCTTCTTCCCATAAGCGGTAGCACACGCCTGGCGCCACGCGGCCCGCGCGGCCACGGCGTTGATCGGCCGAGGCGAGGCTTAAGCGCTGGGTCACCAGCCTCGTCATGCCGGTCGCGGGATCGTAGCGCGCGGTGCGCTGAAGCCCTGCGTCGATCACCACGCGGATGTCTTCGATGGTTAGGCTGGTTTCGGCGATGGCGGTCGCCAGCACGATCTTGCGCGTGCCGGGCAGGGGACGGATGGCACGGTCCTGCGCGTCGGACGGCAGTGTTCCGTAAAGCGGTAGCAGCGTCGTGCCGCGCAGGTCTTCGGCTTCGAGCAAACGGGCGACGGAACGGATTTCGCCTTCGCCGGGCAGGAAGACGAGAAGGCCACCCTCCGTCTCGGCGAGTGCGCGGAGGACCACGTTCGCAGTGGCTTGATCGATGCGCGCGGTTGCAAGCGGCGGCGTGTAGCGGGTTTCGATCGGGTGGAGGCGGCCTTCGGAGCGGACGATTTGTGCGTCGCCAAGCAACTTCGAAACGCGCGCGCCGTCGAGCGTTGCGGACATGACGAGGATTTTCAGGTCTTCACTCAGAGCGGCCTGCGTTTCGAGCGCGAGTGCGAGCCCCAGATCCGCGTTCAGGCTGCGCTCGTGGAATTCGTCGAAGATGACGGCGGCAACGCCTTTCAGTTCCGGGTCGCTTTGCAGGCGGCGGGTGAGCAGGCCTTCGGTTACGACCTCGATGCGGGTCTTCGCGCTGACCTTCGCGTCGAGGCGGACGCGGTAGCCGACGGTTTCGCCGACCTTCTCGCCCAGCAGATCGGCCATGCGGGCAGCGGCGGCGCGGGCCGCGACCCGGCGCGGCTCCAGCATCAGGATTTTCTTACCCTCGGCCCACGGCTCGCGGATGAGCGCAAGCGGCACCAGCGTCGTCTTGCCGGCGCCGGTCGGAGCTTCGAGCACGGCGGCGCGCGCGGCCGCCAGCGTCCGCGTCAGCTCAGGAAGGGCCGCTTCGATGGGAAATGTCATTGTCTTTCCGAGGCATACACCCCGGCCAAAGGCGAAGTCACGAAAATCGAATCCGTCTGATGCGTCTGCACGGCTGTTTTCTGCGGGTTTATCCGTCTGGAATCCGTCTGCAATCCGTATGGTGTGTGTATGGCCAAGGCTTCCTACCAACAAACTTCTTTCTTCTTTCTACATAAGTGGGAGTACTTTGGCGATTATGCGCACAGTCGCGCGTCGAATAGCGCGTCGATATGCGTGGAAAGGGAATCCCTTACGGAGCGAACGGCCTTTGATGGCCTTTGCCGCAGAGATGTTGAGCGGTGCGGACAAGAGATCCCGCCGATCCCCGAGCCCGCTGTCGATTTCTCTGGCACTGACGCATTCGCGAACTAGGCGATTCCGACGAATCCTGCCATTGGTCGGTCAGAGCTTTTGAGGTTCGTACCTTGTCCGACTCTTGTGTTGACGTGCCAGCAGCGGCCCAATCCAAGCCGCGCGATGCCCGGGCCTGGGCGCAAATCCTAACCCGCTATCGGGAACCGTCGGTACCGCGCAGCGTGATCGAGATTGCGATCACCGCCGGGCCGTTCGTCGCGCTGTGGGCGGCGATGTGGTTCCTCATGGGGTTCAGTTACTGGCTGGCGCTGCCGCTTGCGATTCCGGCCGCCGGGTTTCTGGTAAGGCTCTTTTTGATTTTGCACGACTGCGGACACGGCGCGTTCTTCGAGAGCAAGCAGGCGAATGCTTGGGTCGGCCGGGTTTGCGGAGTGCTGACGTTGACGCCGTTCGACGTCTGGCGGCGGACGCACAACATGCACCACGCGACGTCGGGCAATTTGGACCGGCGGGGCCTTGGCGACATCGAGACGATGACGGTCAGCGAATATATGGCTTCACCCTGGTATGAGCGGTTGCGTTATCGCGCGTATCGCCATCCGATCACGCTGTTTCTCATCGGGCCTGCGTTCGTGTTCTTTCTCGCCAACCGTTTGCCGGTCGGTCTCATGACCTCGGGCTGGCGGCCGTGGGTGTCGGCGATGGCGAACAATGTGGCGATCGCGGTGGTCGTGGTCGGCATGATGTATTTCGTGGGGGTCAGCGAGTTCCTCATGATCCAGATTCCGATCCTGCTGCTCTCGTCCTCGATCGGCGTGTGGCTCTTCTTCGTGCAGCATCAGTTCGAGGGGACGCAGTGGGCCGGTGCGGAGGAATGGGACATGCAGCACGCGGCCCTTCAAAGTTCTTCGCACTACGATCTGCCGGCCGTGCTGCGTTGGTTCACCGCGAGTATCGGCGTCCATCACGTGCATCACCTGTCGAGCCGAATTCCGTATTACCGCCTGCAGCGCGTGCTGCGCGATCATCCGGAATTGAAGGACATGGGACGCCTCACGCTGTGGCAGAGCTTCTCCTGCGTCCGGCTGGCGCTTTGGGACGAGGTTAAGGGGCGGCTGGTCAGCTTCCGCGAGTTGCGCCGGGCTTAGACCGGCAAACGGTTCCTGTCATTGTCACGAGAATTTATCCGGACGCGCCATAGCGCGGACGCGATTTTGTTGCGTAGGATTATGGGGTCGATGGGCTTTCACCGCCAGGCTCAGTCGACCCGGCCTCCACTTTACGGCCGGTGTTCAACCCCTTGTCGTTGGAGCATTGCCATGTATCGCCTTGCCACACTCGCCGCCGCGGTTTCGATCGGTCTTGCCGGCGTGACCGCAACCGTTCAGCCTGCCGATGCACATCACGTGAAGGCTTGCGTTTGGAAGCATCACAAAAAGTACTGCTCCTGGAAACTGCATCGTCACGTCATCTGCAAGTGGAAGCATCATCGCCAATACTGCCGCGCGGTTTGGCACCGGTAACCGCTAATCGCCAAGCCAAATGAAAGTCAGGTGGCCGGGTTTTACCCGGTCACCTCCGCTTGGTTCGCGCAAGTCGCTGCAATTGCGGCGATATCCCGTGCGATGTGATGCAAGCACGAGATAGCCAATCGTGAACCGGCGGGCGCTATTGCGCGAGCGGCCGCGGGCGTAGCTTCTGCGCCGCGGGTGGGGGTGCTCCTAGGAGGAGACCATCGCGATGAAACGGAGTGCACGACTTGGAACTGCAGTTCTGTGCGCGTCCCTGAGTTTGGGTTTGGTTTTTGTCATTGCACAGGCGGCCGATCAGCCGAAGTTGCCGGGCGCGCCCGCTGCTGCGGCTGCGGTCAATAGCGAAGTGCCCGCCGGCGCACCGATGCCGCCGGATCGCGTCACACCGACGAAAAAATTGCAAATGGGCGTGCGCGGGAATGTTGGACGCCGGTTGAGCGGTAAAGAGGCCGGGTTGCCATTCAGCGACTTTCCCGGCGTGAAGCGTTTGTCGAGTGCGCAATGGGCGCGCATGAAGCAGATCCCGAAAACCGGTATCTTCGTCGTCGATGCCGATTATGTCCCCGGCGATTTACGCGATGCTTTGAAAGAAGAAGGCTATTCGCTCGACGGTAAGGGTGTGCTCACCGACCGCGAAGGCAAACAGAAGGCGATCTTTATTCTGCCGCAGACTTACGAGTTGAAGGGGCAGCGTCAGGGTTGGCTGGAGCAACTGCAGAAGTATGCGGGCGATACTGTTATCGGCGACGCGAAGGCTGGCAGTCCCTACCAGTTCGCCTGCTACAGCGCGCAGGCCTGGTTGGTCTACGACGAAGGTTTTTGCCGGCATTGGGATTTGAAGACGCGCGGCAACGCCTACGGTCCTAAGGCCGGTGGCGGATGCGGTTGGCCGGTGCCTACGACGAATATTTCGTCGATCCAGGTTTGGGCTTGGATTCACGGCGCATCGTTCCGCAACAGCTCGTGCAGCAACTGCAGCACGAAGAGCGTGACGGCGACGTGGGACATCGGCTGTTTCTGGCCGGCGCACGGCGGCGCTTCCTTCGAGAACTACGCGAACTTGCAGGACAACGATCCAGCACACGGCAATCCGCGCGCGGACGCATATTGGGTGTGGAGCCACTAGCGCAGTAGCGAAATGGAGCGCGCGGCACGGCGCGCTCCGCCTTTCCCCGCCCGATTGTACGGCGGCGCCTTGGCTGGAGGCGAGGCGGGTGCCTAGTCTTACGCTATGATGCGAAACGTCTTGGCCGTGGTGGCCGGTGTGGTTGTCGCGGCGGCGGTGATGATGGCGTGCGAGTTTGCGAACTCGCGGCTCTATCCGTTCCCGAAGGCATGGATGCGTACGACGCAGAAGAGGTGCGGTCGTTTGCGGCTTCGATGCCGCTTTCGGCGCTGGTGCATGCGCAAGGCGTATTTCCGCCTGAAGGGGAGCCGATGTTCGATCCGTGGCTGAATGCGCTGGCGCTCGGTTATCGGTCGGTGTTTTCGGTGGCCGGTTGCGCGATCACGGCGGCCCTCGCGCCTCGTGCACCTATGGCGCATGCGCTGACGCTGGGCGGCATCGGAACCGTGCTTGCCTCGCTTGGCGCCTACATGGCGATGGGCCTCAACCTCGGCCCGATGTGGTATCCGGTCGCGCTTGCGGCTTCGGCCCTGCCATGCGTGTGGCTGGGCGGGATGTTGGTGCGGCGCTGAGCCTCTGAGGCGTTGGGCCGGTTTGCGCTTGGCGGTGCAACGGGTTACCAGGCCGGTCAACGAGTGAGAGAGCCACGTCCATGAAGAAGAAAAAGGGGCTGAACCCGCCCTACGCCCAACTCACCAAGGACGCGCGCTTCGAGGGCACGTTCGAGGTGCTGGTCCCCGTGCCCGACCGCGTGCGCCCGCACCGCGTGGCGCTTCAGTTCGATAGCCAAGCTTCCGCCGAAAGCTGGATCCATTCGCCCGACGGCGAAGACGCGATTGCAGTGATTATGAAAGAGGCGGCGGCTGCGGTTTGAGCCGCGGGCGAACGTTCACGATTTGACGTCGAGCTTCTTGAGTATGTCCTCTATCTGCTTCTGTATCTCTACATCCGGATGGCGCGCGATCGCAGCCTTGTAGTCGGCGATGGCTTTGTCGCGCTTG
>JANLXP010000960.1:0-7994 GCA_031365165.1 Alphaproteobacteria bacterium | reverse complement strand
GGTCGTGGGCGACCTGCTCGACTTTGCGTTCAAAGCGAACGTGAGGAACTACGAGCTGGCGAAGCGCACGTTAGGTCACGACTGACTTCGTCTTGGTGGCGTCGCCGACGGCCGGGTGCAGCCATCTGTGGGCGAGGAATTCTTCCAACGGTTCGGTCATGTCGAAGGCTTCTTTCATCGCCTTGATCCAGACCGCTTGGCTGCCGGCGTGGCCCATGGCGTGCGCGTCCTGGGCCATTTGACGGCACAAATCGGCGCGCTCGTTCAGCGAGCGCATCGCCGATTCCATGTATCCGTCCATCGCCAGCAGCTGTTCGGCCACCAACGCGTCGGCCGTATAGGTGTGGCCGATGTGGCAGCGAAACTGCGTCAATCCATCTGCTTTGCTGGTGGCCAACGCGCCGCCGCAATCGGGGCATGTCAACGCGACAGGCTTGTCGAACTTCGCCTTCATTTAGGCCTCCTCAACCGTAACGTTCGAGGCGCATGGAAGTTACAGCAAGAATCCAATCTATTGCGCTCGCCGGCCCCTGTCATGGGCGAGCTTAGGCCGAACCGGATGCGGGGACTGTTCAACAGTGACCGATCGAGCAACGCTTTAATCGCGCAAGATGACGCTGAGCAGCGAGCTGTGGACCGAGAGGTCGCCGTTGTATTCGATGAAGCCGAGCTTCCTGAACTTGTTCATGAAGAAGCTGACCCGCGGGCGTGTCGTGCCCACCATCTCGGCCAGCGTTTCTTGGCTGACATTGGCGATGGCTTGCTCGGTCGTGCCGTTCTTGCCGAAATTGGCGAGCAGCAGAAGAATGCGCGCCAGACGCTTTTCGCTCGAGTTGAAAAGCTGATCGACCGGATCTTCTTCCGCGCGGCTGTTGCGCGTCAGAAGATGCGCCGTGAACATGTCGGCGAACTTGCGTTCGTTGCGCAGTGTACGGACCATGGCCGTCTTGGTGATGCGCGTGATGGAGCAGTCGTTCATCGCCGTCGCGGTTGCGAGCCGCACGGGCTGTGCGATCAGGCAGCCTTCGCCGAAGAAATCCCCCACGCCCAGCATGGCGACGATCGCCTCTTTGCCGGTGGGCGACGTCACCGCGATCTTCACACGTCCCTTGGTGATAAAGTAGACGGCGTCGGCGGCATTGCCCTGATCGAAAATCGCAGCGCCTTTTGCGTAAGGCTTGATCGTGCGGCCGCCATCGACGGTGGCCATGAACGTTTCCGGATCGAAGGCTACTGGCTTTTTCTTCAAGGTTTGTGTGCCTGCCTGTGTACGGTATCGTACCTTGTATTGGCCGCCATGCTGACTCTTATTTTTCGGCGGAATCGCGCGCGCAGACACACTTGTTACTGCAACGTGACGGACGGTGGCGGCACGCCGCCTGGGGCCCAGTGTTCGATGTAACTCCAGCAGGCTGCGCGCGACAGCCGGCCGACATCGAGGTCGCCGTCGGCGGCCGCACCCAAGACACCGAAGGCAAGTGCTTCGATCACTTCGCTGCGGCGTTCGACGCTGGACGGCTCTAGAATCACCATCATCTCCCACGCCCGCTCGACGGCGGTGTAGAGAATTTGCACCGCAGAGGGATCCAGAGATTTGGGGCTCGCGCCGCTTGCCTGACCTTCGGCAAACGCGTCGGCTGCTTTACGAACTGCGCGCAAAATCAACGGGTCGCTGACGACCCTCTCGGCGATTGTCGACATGTTGCACCCGACCTAATGAGCGAATTTAGGCCGGGTGGGCGGCGCGACCTGTTCAATATTGAACACGTCGCGAAATTTGGCCACAAGTTCAAAACTGAACAGTGCCACGGGAACTTGCGGACTAATGTTCCGGTGCGATCCGTGGGCTGATACTGCCTTCAATAACTATAATGTAGCGACGAACCGGTGCATCTAACGGCGGGAGCCCCCGCAATGGAGATGCGCGGGCGACGTCGAGGCTCTCCAGGGGCGAAGCGTGCTTTCTTGGCCCCACGGATCGCACCCTTATCACCCAACGAGAGGTGACACGATGCAGGCCCAGCGCACCCAGACTTTGCAACAGCCGTTTGAGTCCGAAACCGTCGGCCGGCGACTCCGGATTTTGCTTGTCGAAAGCGAGCCGATCGTTCGCCTGGATATGGTGGAGTTTTTGGCGCGCTGCGGACACGACTGCGCGCAAGCTTGCACCATCGGCGACGCGCTTGAGCTGGTGCACGCTCAAACGTTCGACGCGGCTCTGCTCGATGTCAGCTTGCACGACAAACTAACCGATCCAGTGCTGCGTGCGCTTCAGGCGAAGGGCGTGCACTGCGTCGTGGTGACGGCCTACACGCGCCACGAGCTGCCACCAGCGTTTGCGGGTCTTCGCCATGTCGAAAAACCGTTCGAGGAGAGCGCCGTGATCGATGCTCTCCAAGACTGCGCTCGCGCTACAAACGGGTTGCGCCGCTGATCCCGACTGCGCGCAGGGCCACGAGAAGTTCTTCCCGCGTGTAGGGTTTTCTGACGAACGCGATCGCTGTGCTGCCTTTGAGCAGGGTGGCCACGTCGCTGCTGTCGCGCCCGCTTGCGATCACGATGGGAAGCGACGGATAGATGGCGCGGATTTCGCCGACGAGCGTGTCGCCGCGCTTGTCCGGCAAGCCTAGATCGATAATCGCTGCATCGACACCGCCAGGGACAAGGCGCAGCTTATCCAGTGCGGCGGCAGCGGTGCCCACAGCGTCGACCTTGAAGCCTGCTTCTTCTAGGTTTTCAACGGCCACCAACTGGATGAGCGCTTCGTCCTCGACCACGAGGATATGAGCGGGGGTCGCTCTGGCGTCGAGGATGTCGCGCAGCTTTGCGCCAAGTGCCGCCTGCGAGAACGGCTTTGTCAGAAGTTCGACGCCCGGATCCAGTCTTCCGTCGTGGACGATGGCGTCGCGCGCGTAACCGGTTGCGAACAGCACTTTGAGATCTGGACGGCGCTTGCGCGCTTCGTCGGCCAGCTGACGCCCGTTCATGCCGCCGGGCAAACCGACGTCGGTGAACAGGAGCGCGATTTCGGGATGGGTGTCCAAGATCGCGAGCGCCGCGTGCCCGTTCGGTGCTTCAAGCACGTGATAACCGAGCTCGCGCAACGTTTCCGTCGAATAAGCGCGCACGTCGTCGTCGTCTTCGACCGCGAGCACTGTTTCGTGCAGCGAGCCACGCGCCATGGGTTTTGCAACTTCCTCTTCGCGCTGCTTGATCTCGGCATGAAAGCGCGGGAGATAGATTTTGACGGTCGTGCCGTGGCCGAGCTCGCTGTAGATTTTTACGTGGCCGTGCGATTGCTTCACGAAGCCGTAGACCTGCGAGAGGCCTAGGCCGGTACCGTGGCCCACATCCTTTGTCGTGAAGAAGGGATCGAACGCGCGGTCCCTGACCGCCGGCGTCATGCCTGCGCCCGTGTCGGTGACGGCCAGCATCACATATTCGCCGGGCTCCACTTCGATTTGGCCGGCGGCGTAGCTCTCACCCAGATATACGTTCCCGGTTTCTATGGTGAGCCTGCCGCCGTTGGGCATGGCGTCGCGCGCGTTGACGGCGAGATTGAGGATGGCCAGTTCCAAATGGTGCGCGTCGGCGTGCGAGCGCCAGAGGCCGCCCGTCAGCACGGTTTCGACGGCGACCTGCTCGCCCAGCGTGCGCAACAGCAAATCGGACATGCCGGTCACCAACTTGCCGACGTCCAGCACCTTGGGTTCAAGCGGCTGTTGCCTTGAGAAGGCGAGCAAGCGCTGGGTCAAGGATTCCGCGCGCCTGGCGCCGCTCATCGCGTTGGCGGCCGATTGCTTCAGCCGTTCGATGTCGGGGTGGCCTTCGCCCAAGCGGCGCTGAAGCGTTTCGAGATTGCCGATAATGATGGTCAGAAGGTTGTTGAAATCGTGCGCGACGCCGCCGGTGAGTTGGCCGATGCCTTCCATCTTTTGCGATTGGTGGAGGTGCTCTTCCGATGCGCGCCGTTCCGTCAGATCGCGCGTGATCTTGGCGAAGCCCAGCAAGTTTCCTTCGCCGTCGCGGATCGCGTTGATCACGATGCCGGCCCAAAACCGGGTTTGGTCTTTGCGGACGCGCCAGCCTTCGGCTTCGAACTTTCCGGTGCGGGCGGCCGTTTCCAGTGCGGACGAGGGCTTCTGCTTTTCGCGATCGTCGGCGGTGTAGAAGCGCGAGAAGTGTTGACCGATGACTTCGTGCGGCCGGTAGCCCTTGATGCGTTGCGCGCCCTGGTTCCAGTTGACGACGTTGCCTTCTGGATCGAGCATGTAGATCGCGTAGTCGTTGACACCCTCGACCAGGATGCGAAATCGGCGTTCGGTTTCTTCGAGCTTGTGCATGCTCGCCGCCAGTTCTTCCGCTCGCTCTTCGGCGCGCTGTTCAAGCGTGCGGTTGAATTCTTGCAGTTGGGCTTCGGTCGCGCGGCGGGCTGCGATCTCGCGAATGTTGGATTGGTGGAGGCGGGAGTTGTCGATCGCGACGCCTGCTTGTGCCGCGAGGCCCCGCATAATGCGTTCGGCGCGTTCGCCGAAGACGCCGGGTTGCGGGTGGCCGAAGAAGAGGCCGCCGAGCACTTCGCCGCTGCGCGACATCACGGGTATCGCGAGATAGCTGCGGACCGGAAGGTGGCCTTTGGGCATGCCGAAATAGGGTTCGCTTTTGCCATAGCGCGGGTCGGCCATAATGTCTGCCGAGCGCACGATCCCCTGCCCCCGAAACGTGGGTTCGAAGATCGCAGTGTTGCGGGGCATCGGAAATTTGGAAAACGCTTCGCGCGGCGCGCCAGACAAAGTGTAGAGCGTGTAGGCTTCGCCTTCGGCGCTGAGCACGTTGTAGAAGAAGGCGCCGAACTGAGCGCCGCACAGCTCGACGCCCGCATCCGTGACGGTTTGAACCAAGCGTTCGAGATCGAGCTCGGCGCCCACGGCGGCGTTCGTCACGTTCAGGAGTTCGAGCGCGCGTGCTTCCTCGCGCAGTTCGCGCACGCGTCCTTCCAGCGTTTCGTTCATCGCCAGAAGACGCGCCTCAAGCCCTTTGCGCTCGGCAATGCCGTAGATGGCGCCGCGCAACAGCGGGCCCGTGGCGCGGCCTTTGCAGGCGAGCCATGTCAGCTTGCCGTCGGCGCCTTTGACGCGAAACTCGGCGAAGAAGTCGCCGGTCTTCGGTGCTGCGTCGAACGCTGCGCGCAGCTTGGTAAGGTCATCGGCAAAAATTGCACAGTGCCATTTCTCGAAATCGGGGGGCGCCGTTTTCGGATTGAGGCCGAACAGCGTCGCGACCCCCGGGCTGAAGTGCCACGCCCCCGTCGATAGATCGTATTCGAAGACGCCGGTGCCGCTGGCGGCTTCGGCCTCGCTCAAGCGAACGTCGGTCGGGCCACTCATGCGCGCGCGGCCTGACGTTTGTTCCCGCTGAGAATGGCCTTGGCCTCCGTCATGGCGCGGAGCTTGCCGAGTGCCACGTGTCTGGGCAGGTGATTGAAGCCGCAGGTGCTGGTGATCAGTGTCTGTTCTGGCGTCAGCCATGTGTGTGCCTTGATGCGCTCGACCACCTGGTCGGCGGTTTCGACGTTGGGCGACTGGACATCGATCGCGCCCACGGCGAGCTGCTTGTTGCCCAGGCAATCCTTATAGTGAGGCGTCATGTCGTGCTCGATCAGGTAGCCGTCGCAATCGATCTTGCAGACTAAGTCGGCTTTGTAGCGGCCCTGATCGAAATAGCGGTGGCCGATCTGTCCGTCGTAGTCTTGGCCGACGGCATAGTTGCCTTGGCAGATGTGCGTCATGACGTGCACGTCGGCGGGCAATCCTTCGATGACGAGATTGATCGCATCGACCGCGACGCGCACTTCGGCATCACTCGCCACCGTGAAATAGGGTTCGTCGAGCTGGATGTGTTTGCAGCCGGCCTCGGCCAGGCGCTTTAGGTTTTGCCGCAGCAGTTTGGCGAAGTCGCCCATCATCTTGGGCGTGTCGCCATAGAATTCGTCGTGGGCGACGGCGGCCAGGAGATGGGGGCCCGTCATCGTGATCTTCACGGGCTTGCGGGCGAACGACGACACCATCTTGAATTCGTCAACCAGGCCCAGATCCACGGTATCGGGAATGGGCCCGCGGCAGATGGCGGCCGGATGAAAGACGTTCGTGTCGTACTGGGTGATTGCTTTGGGCCGGGTCTCGCCCTGAAACGAGGGGATCTTCTGCCAAAAATAATTGAGCATCGCATTGGGCGGCGAGTGGCGATTGTTTCTTCGGCGGTGCATTTCGCCGCCCGTGATCACATCGATGCCGGCGGTCTCTTGCTCCAGGATCGCTGATTGGGTGGCGCGAAGCTGTGCGTCTTGGAAGTCGCCTTCGGCAAGCTGGCCGAGGGCAACCATGCGATCCATGGCCTCATACCAGCGGGGAACACTGTACGCGCCGACGACTGTGGTTGTGTAAGGTGTGTAAGGCGGCATCCGTTCCCGCAGTTGTTAACCACCGCGCCCACATCAATGGGGCTAGACCTACGCGCAATCCAACCGGGTGTGTAAACGCGCCAGACGGCTAACGGTTCCATGGCACGCGCCGACGCGGCCCACGAGCCTTGGGGCCTGTGAGACCGTCAATCCTATCGCATTGCAGCGCCCTACTCTTCCGTCTTCGAGCCCGTGAGCGCGCTAAACGCGAAGAGTGTTGCGAAGAGCATCAGTACGCTTTGAACCTCAACCGAGGTAATGACGGCGATGCCCGAGAGGCCGACCAGCAGCACGATGCCTAGAAAAGCGAAGATGCGGTCCAACATGGCGGCCTCTCGTTTCGATCTTAACTAAACGCATATCGCGTTCGGCGGTTCCTAATCCGTCGCCGTCGAGCTCGCGACGGCGCTGAGGGCAAACAAGCCCGCGAAAAGCATGACCACGCTTTGCATATCCACTGAGGTCGCAACGGCGACCAGGGAGAACAAGCCTAAGAGCGCGAGCCCCGAGAAGGCGAATATGCGGTCCAACATGGTGTGTATCTCGCCTTAATGCCGGCAGCGGCGGTTATAGGCTTTGCGTCCGCCGTTCTTTTTCCAGAACGGGTCGCCGAGGTTCAGCTTGCAGGGGTCGGAGACTGCACCGACGACTGCGCCGCCGACAGCGCCGATCACCGCGCCCGTACCAACGCTACCGCCCGTTGCTCCGGCGACAACGGCGCCAGCGCCCGCACCGAGCAGACCACCGGAAATGGTCCGGTCTTCGGTCGTGGTTCCGCAGCCTGTTAAAGCGACCGCGACCACCATTGCTGATAAAAATTTCCCACGCATGTCTTTGACCTTTCATCGTCCTGTCATTGCTGACCATGGAGGGGAAACGCGGTCGAGGCATTATGGTTCCCCTCGCGGAAACGGCAGAGAACGCCTTCGTGCAGCGCCATTTAGGAACCATCGGGAGGGGGCCGCGTTACCGTCTTTTGAAGAACCAAAAGGAGGAACACCCATGACTACCATTATCGAACGGCCGACCACGACTGAGAGCGACGGCGGCAGCGGCGTTGCAGCACTTGGCATCATTGTTGGGGCGATCGCCGCGGCCGTTATCGCCATGGTTGCCTATAACGGCGGCTTCAACAGCACGCCAGCCACCAACGACACGAACTTGACGATCACCACGCCTGCGGCGCCGGAAGCGGCGCCGAAGGAAGCGCAGCCTGCACCGCAGCCGGTGCCGGAACCGTCGCCTGCCCCGGTTCAGTAACCGGATCGTTTCGTCGCGGGCCGACCACAGACGTCTCGCGGCGTCTTAAGGCCCATCCATCGGTAGTCCCCTTACCGACGGATGGGCCTCTTCTTTTTGTGTCCCCGCATCGTCTGCGATTGAATCAACCGCGATAACGCCGATCACGATCGCACCTCAGTCGTTCATCACGCGTTCATGGAACTCCGGCAGCCGCTGAGGCCGCCGGGGTTTTTGCTTGGGTGGGGCGCGGCGTTCGGCCTTCCGCGTCAGCAATCGCCTGCGGCGATGCAAC
>JANLXP010000919.1:0-1643 GCA_031365165.1 Alphaproteobacteria bacterium | reverse complement strand
CCGTATACTCGGGCGACAGCAACAGATCGTAGCTCGGGTCCAGCGCGAAGAAGTAAGGCACTTCGACGAAATACCCGATGTCCGACGAATGGCCGACATTGGGCACCAGGAAGCCAGACGCACGCGGCGCCTCCGGATCGGAGTGCGAGAAGTACGGCAAATAGGCAATCGGCACGCCGAACACTTCGAAGAAGGCATCTTCGTATTCGACGCGCGCCTTGGCTTGATTGTAGATCACACGGAACGCTTTGATCTGCCACGTCGGCGCTTTGTTGGGATCTTCTTTGCATGGTGCGCAAGTCGTGTACGCCGCCTTCTCCAGCGTCATCATGTTGCCGCCGGTGCGCGTCGCGCGCGCCGCCGCTAAACGGCCGCGGCCGGCGATGACGACGTTCATGCTCTCGATGATACCTTCGCGCATGTCGTCCGTGACTTCCATGCGGCTGCCGGTCAGCGTGGTGCCGTTCGCCTCGCGGATCGTCGCGTTCCCTTCGGCGATGACGGTGCGCGATTGCTGATTATACGAAAGCTTGTCGGCGAGCAGGGTGCGCGGACCGTACGAGACCTCGACGTTGCCTTCGGCCGTCACGACGCTGGTGTTCGCGTCATAGGTCATCTTATCGGCGCGGATGAGTACTTCTTGCTTCTTCTCGCCGCTCTGATCGCTCGCCTGCGGCTCTTGCGCGGTGGCGACGGGTTCGGCAGCGAGACGCGCGAGCGGTAGCACCACTGTTTGAGCAGCGGCGATGGAGGCTGTCGAAAACAGAATCGGAAGACTGGCGATGAGGCGATACCCGACCTTCATCCGTCCTCCTGATTGAACAATGACGCCATACCAAACAACAACGCAGTCGTAGCGGGCGCCCACGCCGCTAAGGCCACAGGAACCGTGCCGGAAATCCCCAGGGCGTGTGTCACGTCCGTGAAGAAATACAGCAAGAATCCAGTCAGTACGCCCGAGAGTATGAGCCTCGCAGCCCCCCCTAGACGCGCCAGCCGAAGCGAGAATGCCGCCGCGACAAAGATCATAGCGCACAAGAGCATCGGTCCCGCAAGCAAGGCGTGGTAGTGAAGCCTATGTTTTGTCGCCGAAAACCCTGCTGCTTCAGCCTGTGCAATGAAGCCGGGAAGGTCCCAAAACGCGATAGTATCTGGGGTTGCAAAGCTTTCTTGAATTTGGTCGGCAGTTAACGACGTTTTGACGTCGAGTGACGGATAGAACACAGCTGGACGGTCCGGACCTGTGACCCAGGCCTTCTCCAGGTGCCATTTGTCCTTCAGCAGGGCCGCCGTTCCGGCGTCGATTCGACCGCGAAACTGCTCGCCGCCCTCATAGATAAACATGATGACGTCCTGCAGCTTGAGGCCGCTGTTCGACACATGCAGGGCGTGAATGACGGTCTGGCCCTTCTCATCGCCTTGCCGCAACCACAAGCCGTTATCCGAGACGGCAAGTAGCGAAGGTTTGCCGCGGATGTAGCGGGCCTCCAACTCCTCGTAGCGCGAGATCATCATCGACGCGAAGGGGTTGTAGGCCGTCGTCATAAAGATGCCGATGAGCAGCGCCGAGATCAGGGCAGGGGCCAGGAACAGCCACGCCGAAACGCCGGCTGCGCGCGCGATGACCAGCTCTTGATTTCGCG
>JANLXP010000914.1:0-3241 GCA_031365165.1 Alphaproteobacteria bacterium | reverse complement strand
CGAGGCATTGCAGCGGCCAGTCGTCGCCGACGACCTCGAGCAAATTTTGGCTGAACGTCAGGTAGGAAAACAGCGTCGTCTCGGCACCGGCGCTTTGTATGCGTTCGGGATCGACGTCGGTGCCTTCAAGCAAGCGGCGGCGGCGCTCTTCCGTCGTGCCGAAGTGGCGCAACATCAGGCGGATATATGTCGCCGGCGCGGGGACGGCTTTGGCGGTGTCGAAGAGCTGGGACGTCTTCATGCGTGGCGCAAAATGCCACATCTTTGGCGCGGGCGGAACTCACGATTTCGCCCGGCGTGGCCTAGTCTTCGGGAATAAGCCTGCATCTTCAAGGAAACCCACATGACGTTCACCGGCCAAACCGCAGACGGGCGCACCGTCAGCTACACCGACAACAAGCGCTATTTCTGGTTCTTGTCGTTCCTGCTCGCCGGCGTCGCGCCGGCCACGGTCGCGCTCTATTTCTGGACCGGCAGCATCGCGGCCGTGTTCTTGCCGATCGCTTATATGTACGTGGTCGTGCCCGGGCTCGACTTCCTGTTCGGCGAAGACACGCACAATCCGCCCGAAGAAGTGGTCGAGGCGATGGCGAACGATCAGTTCTATCG
The DNA here is from genome assembly GCA_031365165.1 of Alphaproteobacteria bacterium. Lineage (GTDB taxonomy): Bacteria > Pseudomonadota > Alphaproteobacteria > Micropepsales > Micropepsaceae > SZUA-430. The sequence continues at coordinate 2,632 of JANLXP010000914.1, read as the reverse complement.
CTGGCTGCTGCACGCGGCGGTGCCGGTGTTCTATGCGAGCTTCTTCGTCGCGGTCTGGTTCGTGGGAACGCAAGAATTGCCGTGGTGGGCGGTGCTCGCCTTCGCGTTCGGCGTCGGCATGCTGCACGGCGACGTGCTGACGATCGGGCACGAGCTTGGGCACAAGACGAACGCCACCGACCGGTTTTCGGCGAAGGTGATCAATTCGCTGATCGGCTATGGCCATTTCTGCATCGAGCACAATCGCGGGCATCACGTGTGGGTGTCGACGCCGGAAGACCCCGCTTCGTCGCGGATGGGCGAATCCATCTACACGTTTGCTGGGCGCGAGTTGCCGGGTGCGTTCCAGCGCGGGTGGGCGCATGAGCGGCTGCGTCTTGAAAGACAAGGCAAGAGCGTCTGGTCGGTTGAGAACGACGTACTGCAGGGTTATGCGATCACGTTCGTCATCGGGGCTGGCGTCATCGCGCTGTTCGGTTGGAAGATGTTGCCGTTCCTTGCGATCCATCATTTCACGGGTTGGTACGGCCTCACGCAGGCGAACTATGTCGAGCACTATGGTCTGTTGCGGCAGAAGCTCGCGAACGGACGTTATGAAGCAGTGCAGCCGCGGCATTCCTGGAATACGAACCACGTCGTGTCGAACCTGCTGACGTTCCACCTGCAGCGTCATTCGGATCATCATGCGAACGCGCTTCGGCCGTATCAGGCGCTGCGCGATTTTCCCGAGCTGCCGCGTCTGCCGAGCGGTTACCCGGGGATGTACGCGCTCGCTTCGATCCCGCCGCTGTGGTTTGCCGTGATGGACAAGAAGGTGATGGCGTGGGCCGGCGGCGACTTGCGCAAGGTCAACGTGCACAAACCGGCCCGCGCGCGGCTCGAGCGGACGTACGGCGCACAAGCCGCGCCGGTTGCGATGGCGGCTTAAGCTTTGCAGGGGCGTCAGCTTTGCTGCCGGCACCCCCGTTTCCTGATTGGCAATTATTGCCAATTATGGTATGAGCCAACCGAGTTTTCGGAGTGCATCATGCCGACGCGCAATATCAACCTCACAAGACAGATCGACGCGTTCGTGGAGAAGAGCGTTTCGACGGGTCAGTACCAAAACGCCAGCGAGGTCGTGCGCGACGCTTTGCGGCTGCTGCAGTTGCGCAAGCAGGAAGACAAGCTGAAGCTTCAGCGCTTGCGAGAGGCCGTCGATGTGGGCCTTGCCGATCTCGAAAGCGGGAACTTCGTCGAACTCGACAGCAGCGAAGTGGCCGGATGGCTTTCGAGCCTAGGCAAACGGGAAACGCAAAAAACGCGACGGCGCTAGACCGTGCCGAAAGTTAGACTGTCGGGTGCGGCTCGCGCCGACATCGAGTCGCTTCTCGTGCGCAGTGAACTTTCATTCGGCGGCGAAGCGCGAAACCGCTATCAGCAGCTGATCGCAACTGCCCTAAAATTGATAGGCGAGGACGTCGCGCGCGGCAGCAGTCGCGACGATATTCGAAAGGGTCTTCGCGTCTTTCACCTTCTGCTGGCAAGACGCGAGGCACGGCGCTTGGGTCCCACTGTGAAGCACCCACGGCACTTTCTGGTCTATCGCTATGCTGCGGCCGATCTCATAGAAATCGTGCGCGTACTGCACGACGCCAGGGACTTGGAACGCCATGTACCGCCGGTCGAAGAGTGAGATCACGCACCGATGTCGTCGGCGGTGAGTTCGAAGGGGCCGTGGGCGCCGCGGGTGATGGGGCCGAGGAGGCCTTCGGCTTGGGGGAGGAGTTGTTCGGCGAAGAATTGGGCGGTGGCGATGCGGGCTTCTAGGAATTGTTTGTCGGGATCGTTCTTGCTCAGGCGCACTGCTGCGACGAGGGCCGAGCGGGCGAGGTAGTGGGCTGCGGTGACGTGGCCGAGCATGCGCAAGTAAGGCGTTGCGCCGGGGAGGGCTTGTTGCGGGGACGAGCGCATTGTCGTTTGCAGCCAGGCGGTGGCGCTGTCGGCGGCTTTTAGGGCACGGGTGAGTTCGCGGCCGATGGAGTTTAGGTCGTCGCGGTCCGTGCGTTCGCAGTGGGCGGCGGTTTCCGTCATCTCGGCCATGAAGCGGCGGATGGCTTCGCCGCCTTCGAGGGCGAGTTTGCGGCCGATGAGATCGATCGCTTGGATGCCGTTCGTGCCTTCGTAGATCGGCGTGATGCGCGCGTCGCGATAGTGTTGGGCCGCGCCCGTCTCTTCGATGAAGCCCATGCCGCCGTGGATTTGCACGCCCAAGGATGCGGCCTCGACACCCATGTCGGTGGACCATGCTTTCGAGAGTGGCGTCAGAAGTTCTTCGCGTGCCTTTGCCTCCGTGCGTTCGGCTTCGGTTTCGCCGTGGCGGGCGAGATCGATCGCGACGGCGTTGGCGAGGCAGATCGCCCTGCCCGCTTCGGCGATTGCCTTTTGCGTGAGCAGCATGCGGCGCACGTCGGCGTGGAAGATGATCGGCGACATCTCCAGCACCTCGTGCTGCAGGCCGAACGGTTTGCCTTGGCGGCGTTCGCGGGCGAAGGCGAGCGCCTGCTGGAAGCTGCGCTCGGCGATGGCGACGCCTTGCACGCCAATGTTGAGGCGCGCCGCGTTCATCATCGTGAACATCGCCGACATGCCT
>JANLXP010000911.1:0-1968 GCA_031365165.1 Alphaproteobacteria bacterium | reverse complement strand
GTCGGCGCGCTGACGTCGAAGCCCTACAAGTTCAACGCGCGCCCATGGGAGCTCACCAAAACCGAATCCGTGGACGTGATGGACGCAGTCGGCTCGGCGATCCGCGTCGACGCGCGGGGCAGCGAAGTGATGCGCTTCCTGCCGCGCATCAACGAAGAGGTCAACGAGGAGTGGATCTCCGACAAGACGCGCTTCGTGTGGGACGGCCTGCGCCGCCGGCGCCTCGACACGCCCTACGTCCGTAAAAACGGCAAGCTCCAACCCGCGTCCTGGCAGGAGGCGTTCGCCGCGATCGCCGACCGTGTGCGGGCGACCAGGCCGGAGCGCATGGCCGCGCTCGTCGGCGACCTGGTGAGCACAGAGCCGGTGAAGGCGCTAAAGGATCTGATGACGGCGCTCGGCGTCGCCAATCTCGACTGCCGCCAAGACGGAGCGAAGCTCGGCCACGGCGCGCGACAAGGCTACCTCTTCAACACGACGATCGCGGGCATCGATAATGCCGACGCGTTGCTGCTCATCGGCACGAACCCGCGTTGGGAAGCGCCGATCGTCAACGCCCGCATCCGCAAAGCGTGGCTCCGCAACGATCTAAAGATCATGCGCATCGGCCCGCGCTTCGATCTGACCTACCAGGTGCAGGATCTCGACAACAATCCGGCCGACCTCGCCGATATCGCGTCGGGCAAGCATCGTGCATTCGAAGTGCTGAAGAACGCGAAGCATCCGATGCTGATCGTGGGCCAAGGCGCGCTCGCGCGTCCCGACGGCGCCGCGATCCTCGACGCCGCCGCTCAAATCGCCCGCAACACCGGCATGATCGGGCCCGGCGGCGAAGGCGGCTGGAACGGCTTCAACGTGCTGCATACCGCCGCAGGGCGCGTCGGCGCGCTCGACCTCGGCTTCCTGCCGCAAACGAGCGGCAAGGATACGATTGCGATCCTCGAAGCCGCGTCGCGCGGCGACATCGATTTCGTCTACCTGCTCGGCGCCGATGAAATCGACACGAAGAAGCTCGGCAAAGCGTTCGTCGTCTATCAAGGCACCCACGGTGACGCGGGCGCAAACCGTGCCGACGTCGTCCTGCCAGGCGCCGCCTACACCGAACAGAACGGCACCTATGTGAACACCGAAGGTCGCGTGCAGCGCGCGGGCCGCGCCACGTTCCCGCCCGGCGATGCCCGCGAAGATTGGGCAATCCTCCGCGCACTGTCGGACGCGCTCGGCAAGCGCCTGCCGTACGACGACATGGGTGCGCTCCGCCAAGCGATGCTGAAAGACGTGCCCCATTTCGCGGCGATCGACACCGCACCGGCGAACCCCGGCGCTGACGCGGCGATTTGGACGAACATCGGCGCCGCCTGCACGATCGCCAAAACGCCATTCGAGGACGCGGTGAAGGACTTCTACCTCACAAACCCGATTGCGCGCGCCAGCCACGTCATGGCCGAGTGCAGCACGGCGTTCGTCAAACCGCGCCTGAGCGCTGCGGCGGAGTAGGGCGATGACCGCGTGGCTTAATTCCTGGAACGAAGCGCTCCTCGACTTCTACTGGCCGAACGCATTCTGGCTCGACCTTGTCGGCATGACGGCAATGATGCTGTTGTTCATCGTTCTGCTGCTGGTCATGATCGCCTTCATCCTGCTGTTCGACCGCAAGGTTTGGGCCGCGGTGCAAATGCGGCGCGGTCCGAACGTTGTCGGTCCCTACGGCCTGCTGCAGTCGTTCGCCGATCTGCTGAAATTCGTCTTCAAGGAACTCATCGTGCCGTCGGGCGCGAACAAAGGCGTGTTCTTGCTTGCCCCCCTCGTCTCGACGACGCTGGCCCTTGGCGCTTGGGCGGTCGTACCGATCGCCGACCGCTGGGTCTTCGCCGACATCAACGTCGGCATCCTCTACATCTTCGCGATCTCGTCACTCGGCGTGTACGGCATCATCATGGGCGGCTGGGCATCGAACTCGAAATACCC
>JANLXP010000799.1:0-6967 GCA_031365165.1 Alphaproteobacteria bacterium | reverse complement strand
CGGTCACCTGATTACGTTCGCGCCGGATGCAAAGCCTCCACTCCCGAACGCGATCATGGAAGGTATCGCACCGAGCGCGCTGACGTTCACCGGGTATCAGTTTGATCTGAACGGCTCCCTCGTGCCGGTGCCTCGGGAATTCTACAACGACCGTTACATTCCCCCGCGGCCCTTTCTCATCGACGACCCCAAGGGTCATCCGCTTGCCGCAATCCAGTTTCTGCCCTGGCAGGACGGCGCTGTCTTGCTGCTGCGTGGCAAGTTGCCGCTCGACGGTCTTCTCACCTTCCTCAGGAAGAAAGGGATGCAGCGGATCATTCGTCTTCCGGACTTGCAGCTCTCATATGTGCTGCCAATCAGCCACGTGGATTTCATCACGCTTCTGAACACTTTTGTTCAGCGATCGAACATGAAGGTGCGGGCCGATCCTGGCCGTATTGTCGTGCAGAAGATCGCGGATGAGGGCACGAGCACGCCCTTCATGGCCCGCATTATGCTTGGAATCATGCGCCTGCGCGATGGGGCCTACCCCGACGCTGTGGCGCGCGAGGAGTTCGACAGACTGTTCGATTTCCTTGTCCAATCACTGCTGAGCGCGCGCGGCTCGGTCCTGAAGATTGACGAGGTTTGGGCAGACCACGCCCGCAAGATCGCAAGCGGTGAGATTGTGCGGTGGCAAGGCAATCAGGTCCGGATCGAAGAGCACATCGATCGCGAGCTGAGAACCGAAATCGAGACTTTCCTCAACGCCGCCGTCCGAGCGATGAAAACCGGCATGCAGCATCTTGGCAAACACCTGAAAGTGGATATCGGCTTCCTGTTCAAGCAGCAGGCCGCGTTCGAGAAGGGTATCGCGGCGCTTGATGCGACTGACCCCGACCTTGCCGCGTATCTGCGCCAGGTTCGCGCCTGGTCCGAACCTGTACTGAAAAGCCGCATAGATCTTGAGCACTCGATCTGGACGCTGCCGCGCGTGGCCTACACCCCTACGGACAATGAACTCAGAGTTGGGGAGCCGCAGGTCGCCGGCGTGCCTGTCTCCGAGTTCGCGAAAACCTCGCTCGATCACCTGATCTGTTTCGCTGAGGAATTCACGGCGCATTGCCTTCAGCGGCGGATGCCCGCTGGGATCAGTATTACGGAAGTGCCGCTCGCGGACCGGCCCGCAGAAGCCCCCGAGCGTTTCAGGCTGACCCTCGTGTTCGGGGGCCTGCCGTCTTGGCGCATCGCGTACCACACGTCGAAGTTCGATGAGACGTAGCGAATAATGGGACTCACACTTGGTCGAAAAATAGAGGGACAGTATACCAAATCCCTAAACTCCACACGCGTATCGGGGAGTCCGAAAAGCGGGCTAGAAGCCCGCGCTCCCGGGTTTGCCACTCTCAGCCGTTTGCGCTTGGTTCGCGGCAGCAAGGGCCAGCTGGAAGCTGGCGCTCCCAGGCAAGTTAGAACTGCGCGATGGCGAGCGCGGCCAAAGCCAGAGCGCCGATCCAGATCGCGATGCGGGCGTGGGAGGTTTGGCGGGCTTGGGCGTCGGCGATGGCGCGGGTCGAGTCCGGGTGGAGGCGTAGGCCGTTCGTCGAGAGCATGGCCGCGATCTGTTCGGCGTTGCGCATGACTTCGGGGAGCGCCGTCAGTGCGCGGCCGAGGGAGGTCATGCCTTCGGCGGCTTGGTTCAGGCGAGCCTGAGGCCCTACCGACTCGATCATCCATTGCTCGACGATGGGTTTGGCCGAGTCCCAGATCGAGTGCTCCGGGTCGAGCTGGCGGGCCACGCCTTCAACGACGACCATGGTCTTTTGCAGCATCGCGAGTTGCGGCTGCATCTCCATGTCGAACATGCGCGTGACTTCGAAGAGTTGCGTGAGTAAGCGGGCCATCGACATGTTGCTTGCTGGACGGCCGAAAATCGGTTCGCCGATCGCGCGCAACGCTTGCGCGAAGTCTTCGACGCTATGGCGCGGGGGAACGAAGCCGACCTGCAGATGGATGTCGGCGACGCGGCGATAATCTCGAGCGAGGAAGCCGGCGAGCGTTTCGGCCATGAAACGGCGCGAGAGCGGGTCGAGCCTGCCCATGATGCCGAAGTCGACCGCGACGAGCTTGCCTTGGGCGTCGACGAACAGGTTTCCAGGGTGCATGTCGGCGTGGAAGAAACCGTCGCGCAAAGCGTGGCGCAGGAAGCTCTGGATGACGTTCGTCGCGATGCGTTTCAGGTCGTGGCCCTTCGCGCGCAGCGTGGCGATGTCCTTGAGCGGTGTGGCGTCGATCCATTCGGTCGCGAGCACGCGGCGCGTCGTCAGGTCCCAATCGACGGCCGGAATGCGGAAGTCGGCATCCTTGGCCACGTTCGCGGTCATCTCTGCGGCGGCCGCCGCTTCGAGGCGCAGGTCCATTTCGATGGCGACGGAGCGGGCGAGCGTGTCGACGGCCGCTGTCGGTTTCATGCGCCGCGCATCCTCACCGCCGAAGTATTCGGCTTGGCGTGCGGCCCATGCGAAGGCTTCGAGTTCTTTCGCGAATTCCCGCTCGATGCCGGGGCGCAGGATTTTGATGGCGCGAAATTGTTTCGGTTCGCCCTCGGTCGTGCGGAGCTCGACCTTGTGCACCTGCGCGATCGAAGCGGCGGCGAGCGCTTCGCCGATATCGCCGAGGCGCGCGAGGTTGGGGCCGAGTTCTTCGGCCAAGATTTGACGCGCCTGCTCTGCGGGGAATGGCGGCAGGCGGTCTTGCAGTTCGGCGAGGTCGCGCGCGATTTCGGCGCCGATGACGTCGGGGCGGGTCGCCAGGAACTGCCCCATCTTGATGTAGGAGGGGCCAAGCTTTGCGAGTGCGCGGGCGAGGCGTTCGCCGCTGCGGCCACGGGCTTCCGCCTTCGATTTCGGGAAAACGAATTTCAGCAGCGATGCCTGCGGTGGGACGAGATCGTTCCACTCCGGCGGCGGCAGCACGCCATGGCTTCCGAGCACGCGGCCTGCGCGCATCAACCGGCCGATCATGGCGACGCTTTTGAACATCAGCGCTTCCAGCCCGAATGCATGGCGACGATGCCGCCGGTCATGTCGCGCCACTTCGTCTGTTTGAAGCCAGCAGCCGTGATCAGATCCGCGAAGTCTTTTTGCGGCGGGAAGCGGCGGATGCTTTCGACGAGGTATTGGTACGACGCACGGTCGTTCGTGACCGCCTGGCCGATCACGGGGATCACGTTGAACGACCAGAGGTCGTAGAGATTCGACAGCAGGGTGTCGTTCACCGTCGAGAATTCCAGACAGAGGAAATGCCCGCCGGGCTTCAGCACGCGGTGGGCCTCGGCCAACGCCTTATCGATGTGCGTCACGTTCCGGATGCCGAACGCGATCGTGTAGGCGTCGAAGCTGGCGTCAGGCATCGGCAATTTTTCGGCGTCGCCGCAGGAGAACGTCACGCGCTCGGCGAGCTTGCGTTCTTGCGCGCGCACGCGGCCGACCGCCAACATTTCCGGGTTGATGTCGCAGACTACGGCGCTGCCGGTTTTTGTGCCGAGGCGCTCAAGGAAGCGGAACGCGATGTCGCCGGTGCCGCCGGCGACGTCGAGCAACTGCATGCCAGGCGCGGGCGCGAGCCAATCGATCAGCGCGTCTTTCCAGAGGCGATGCACGCCCATCGACATCAGGTCGTTCATGACGTCGTAGCGGCGGGCGACGCTCGAGAAAACTTCGCCGACCAAGCGCGATTTCTCGTCCTCCGCGACGGTGCGGAAGCCGAAGGAAACGGTGGGTTTTTCGTCTGCCATGGGGTTCACCCTTACATAGTGCTCGCAAATTCCTTGAGCTAGGTTACACAGCGTCCCATGCCCGAACTTCCCGAGGTTGAGACCGTCAGACAGGGGCTTTTGCCCGTGCTTGAGGGCCGCAAGTTCGCCCGTGTGATCGCGCGGCGCGGCGATTTGCGCTTTCCGCTGCCCGCAAAGTTTGCTGAACGGTTAACGGGACGGCGCGTCGAGAAGCTGACGCGGCGGGCGAAATATATCCTCGCGCATCTGGACGGCGGCGAGGTGCTGATCATGCATCTGGGCATGTCGGGGCGGTTTTCGATCGAGGGCGCGAAGGTCGGGCGTTTTCTGCACGCGACACCGGAAGCGGGAAAGCACGATCACATCGTGTTCGAAACGGATCAGGGCACGCGCGTGACCTTCACGGATCATCGGCGCTTTGGAATGATGGATTTGTTCAAGGCTTCCGAGGTTTCGACGTACAAATATCTGGCGGAGCTGGGGCCCGAGCCGCTGTCGGCCGATTTTTCGCCCGCGATGTTGGATGTGGCCTTGAAGGCCAAGCGTACGCCGATCAAGGCTGCGCTGCTCGATCAGCGCGTCGTGGCGGGGCTCGGCAATATCTATGTGTGCGAGGCTCTGTTCCGCGCCGGGATTTCGCCGAAGCGAATTGCCTCGACGATTCCGGGTGAACGGTCCCGCAAATTGGTGCCCGAGGTGAAGGCGGTGCTGAAGGCCGCGATCAAGGCGGGCGGATCGAGCTTACGCGACTACAAACAGACGAGCGGGGAGCTTGGGTATTTTCAGAACAGCTTTTCCGTCTACGACCGCGAGGGCGAACGTTGCACGAAGAAGGGCTGCGGGGGCGTCGTGAAGCGGATCGTGCAGTCGGGGCGGTCGACGTTCTTTTGCCCGACCTGTCAGCGCTAGCAGCTCACTAACGCGGCTTGCGGCCTGCCACACCACTGGCGCAGCCGAAGAAGTAAGGGCGGTAGGCGACTTCAAGGCCTTCCGCTTCGAGCATGCCGGCGAACGCGGAGGCGTCGCCGAAATTCTTCGTGTATTGCCCGATCATGGCGAAGTCGGTCGCGCCTTTGAGTAGCGTGCGCTCGGCGATCGGCAATACCAGATCCATGTGAATGCGGTAGAGATCGCGCAGCCACCAACCCTTTGGATCCGACGCCTCTATCAGCGAGAAGACGCCACCGGGTTTGAGGATGCGCGCGATCAGTTGCGCGAGTTGGGCGTGCTGCTTCGCGTTGAATGTCTTCAACCCGAAGGTTGAGATCACGAAGTCGGCACTGCCCGACGGCAATCCGCTTGCGAGCACATCGTCTTCAACGAATGCAATTTTGTGCGCGCGATGCTGGTGCAGCCTCTCGAGTGCAAGCTGGTGCATGCCGGATGAGATATCGACGGCGGTGATCGCGCGGGTTTGCGGGAAGCGGCGAAGCAAATGCGGCCACACTTCGCCGGTCCCCGCCATCAGGTCGTAACCTTCTGCGCGCGCCGGTATTTCCGGCAAGGCATCGACGCATTGGCGACGCCAGCGTTCCGTGAAGCCGAAGGAGAACGCATAGCTGAAGCCGATGTAACGGGCAGAACAACGGTCGAAGACGCCTTTCACGAAGGCGGGATCGTAGATGTCGTGCGGTTCCGGCATTGCGCGAATTCAGCGCCGAATTGGTGTGGCCCGCAAGGGCGCTTCGCGCGCCATTTGCGCGCTGGCGTCGGGTCGGCCCTTGCGCTAAACCGCTCGCCAAATTTCCAGGTGGTCCCCCGATGAACTACGAAACGATCAAGACTGAGACGCGCGGCGCCGTGTTGCTGATTACGCTGAACCGGCCGCAGGCGTTGAACGCACTGAACGCGCAACTGCTCGATGAATTGGGGGCAGCACTTGATCTTGCGGACGACGACAAGGGTGTTCGCTGTATCGTTCTGACGGGTTCGGAGAAGGCGTTCGCGGCCGGGGCCGACATCAAAGAGATGCAGCCCAAGACTTATGCGGACACGTTCGGCGAGGATTTCTTCACGCGGAAGTGGGAGCGGATCACCCGCTGCCGCAAACCGATGATTGCTGCCGTCGCAGGGTTTGCGCTGGGCGGTGGGTGCGAACTCGCGATGATTTGCGATTTCATCTTGGCCGGCGATAACGCGAAGTTCGGACAGCCCGAGATCAAATTGGGCGTGATGCCGGGCTTGGGTGGGACGCAGCGGTTGACGCGCTTTGTCGGCAAATCGAAGGCCATGGAAATGTGCCTGACGGGGCGGATGATGGATGCGGCCGAGGCCGAGCGTGCGGGACTCGTCAGTCGCGTGATTCCGGCGGCGGAACTCGTCAACGAGGCGATGAAGGTCGCCGAGGCGATAGCGGAGATGTCTCTGCCGATCGCGATGATGACGAAGGAGACGGTCAACCGCGCGTACGAGACGACCCTTGCCGAGGGCGTCAGGTTCGAGCGGCGGCTTTTCCACTCCATGTTCGCCACGGCCGACCAAAAAGAGGGCATGGCCGCCTTCATTGAAAAGCGAAAAGCAAAGTTCGAGCACCGCTGACGGATTGACGCGGCTTTTGCGGGTTGACGGTGCTTTGAGGCCCCGTCTATAACCCGCGGCCCCTGAGCAACAGGGCAAGACTTTCAAGGGATTATCCACATGGCGAATATCCGCTCGGCAGCCAAAGCAGCGCGCAAAGGCAAGCGCCGCGAGGCCGTGAATACCGCGCGGAAGAGCCGTGTTCGCACTCATATCCGCAAGGTCGAGGAAGCGATCGCCTCGGGCGACGCGAAGGCCGCCCAAGCGGCCCTCCAAGCGGCCCAGCCGGAAATCATCCGCGGCGCCAACAAGCGCATCCTCCATAAGCGCGCGGCGGCGCGCAAAGTGTCGCGTCTGACGAAGCGCGTGAAGGCACTGTCCAAGTAAGGTTCGGGCGCGTCTTGCCCACTAGCCTCGTTGAGTACTTAACGGGCGCTGCGTTCTCCATTTAGGTTTTACTTGTCCCAAGGTTTCGTGCGCGGCGCATTTGCCTGTGCACGGTGTGCGCATTCGCAGTTTGCCGCGCCTCGGACCAGCAGCGATATTCCGTATACGGACTATCGGCGGATTTTCCATATTGACCGTTCATGCGCACGCTCCTAAAGCGTAGGAACTACCTCACTTTCGTGCGATCGTTGTGCACAGAGATTTCAAAACATTGTTCGCGCATTACGC
>JANLXP010000782.1:0-6647 GCA_031365165.1 Alphaproteobacteria bacterium | reverse complement strand
CTCACCCGCCGATCTCATCTGGCCGATCTTCCTCGCTGACGGCACGAACAAGCGCGAACCGATTGCGTCGATGCCCGGCGTCGATCGCTTGTCCGTGGACCTTGTAACGGCCGCCGCCGAGGAAGCGCAAAAACTCGGCATCCCCGTCATTGCGCTCTTCCCCTACACCGACCCCGCGAAGAAAACCGAGGACGGCCGCGAGGCGCTGAATCCCGACAACCTCGTCTGCCGCGCCGCACGCGCGATCAAGACGGCGCAGATCGATATCGGCGTGCTCTGCGATGTGGCCCTCGATCCCTACACGACCCATGGCCACGACGGCCTGCTGAAAGATGGCGTCATCTTGAACGACGAGACGGTCGAACTGCTCGTCGCGCAAACCCTGAACCAAGTGCGCGCGGGCTGCGATATCATTGCCCCCTCCGACATGATGGACGGACGCATCGGCGCCATCCGGAACGCGCTGGAGCGAGAGGGTCACAAAGACACGCTCATCATGGCCTACGCCGCGAAGTACGCGTCGGCGTTCTACGGCCCGTTCCGCGATGCCGTCGGCTCATCGAAGGCGTTGAAAGGCGACAAGCGCACCTACCAAATGAACCCTGCGAACGGCGACGAAGCCATCCGCGAAGTGGCGCTCGACATCGCCGAAGGCGCCGACATGGTGATGGTGAAGCCGGGTCTGCCCTACCTCGACATCGTCCGGCGCGTGAAGGAAACATTCGGCGTGCCCACGTTCGCGTACCAAGTCTCCGGCGAATATTCGATGATCATGGCAGCCGCCGATCGCGGCTGGATCGACGCCGACCGCGCCATCCTCGAAAGCCTGACGGCATTCAAACGCGCCGGTGCCGACGGGGTGCTCAGCTATTTCGCGCCCCGCGCCGCGCGCCTCATAGCGGCACAGCGCTAGGCCGCGCGCGCATTCCTGGTGCAATTTTCTCACGGTTTCCGCGAATTTTTCATGACGCTGCACAGCCGGTAACGAGCGTTGCACAATTTTTGTGCTAGGCTAACGGCCCTTCACATTCCAAATCCGCGAGTGGGGCCCGGATGGCATTGTTCAAGCGCAAGCAGGCAGCGGTCGACACGTTCGTATTCCCGCCAAGTCCCGCTCTTGTTCCCGAAGGTCTGACCAAGGCGACACCGAAATACCGCCGTCACGCGACGTTGGCGATGCTCAGCCTCGGCATGTTCATGCTGCTCTATCTCTCGCTGATGACCTGGTTCGCTTGGACCTCCTACAAAATCTTTGCGGGCATCGAGCACTTCGCGAAGGATCAGATGTTCGTCATGGTCGCGGGCGCCTGCGCCGGCTTCCTCGCGCTCTTCATGGCCAAGGGGCTCGTCTTCTTCCAAAAAGGCAGCGGCTCGGAAGACATGGAGCTAAAGCCGAAGGAGCACCCACGCGTCTTCAAGTTCCTGCACGCCATCGCGGACGAAACCGGCGCGCCCAAACCGCACCGCGTGTTCTTATCCCCGCGCGTCAACGCGTCAGTTTCCTATGACCTCACGTTCTTCAATCTGATCTTCCCGTCGAAGAAGAACCTCGAAATCGGCTTCGGCCTCGTCAACGTCTTGACCTTGAGCGAACTCAAAGCCGTCCTCGCGCACGAATTCGGGCACTTCGCGCAAAAGACGATGGCCGTCGGCCGCTGGGTCTACATCGCCCAACAGATCGCGACCCAAATCGTCAACAGGCGCGACGCGCTCGACAAGTTCCTGGTAGGCCTCAGCCACTTCGACTTCCGCGTGGCGTGGATCGGATGGATCCTGCAGTTCGTCGTGTGGTCGATCCGCTCGCTCATCGACACGCTACTCACCGGCGTCATCTTGGCGCAACGCGCACTGTCGCGCGAAATGGAGTTCCAAGCCGACTTGGTTTCCGTCTCGGCGACGGGCAGCGAAGCCCTCATCAACGCTCTGCACAAGCTGAGCGGCGCCGACGACGCGCTCGACCGCGCGTTCGGCTTCGCGAATACCGAATACGCAAACAAGACGCCCGTGAAAGACGTATTCGCAATCCAGACCCGCGTCCTCGACCACATGCGCTCGATCTACAATGATCCGTATTACGGCGCGGCACCCGCGCCAGCGACGGAAGCGCCCGAACTCCACCGCGTATTCAAGACCGATATGGCCGCCCCGCCGCGCATGTGGGCGACGCATCCCGCCAACGCCGACCGCGAAGAAAACGCGAAAATCGTTTTCGTCCGCTGCGAGGCCGACAACCGCAGCGCTTGGGAACTATTCCCGGACGCGGCCGAATTGCGCGAGAAGATGACCGCCCAGTTCTTCGCGCCCGCGCCCGACGCGAAAGAAGCACCGCCGGCACCCGTGCCGCTCGAAGAGTCGCTCGCACGCCTCGACGCCAATTATTCCAGCATCACGATCAGCAAGCGCTATCGCGGCGCTTACCTGGGCCGCGCGCTCACGCGCAGCTTCAAGAACCCGGCCGATATGTACAGCGAAGCCCAGGCCGGCAACGTGCCCGCTCGCATCGGCGCGCTCTATCCACAAACGCTCGGCGACGCGTTGGAAAAGCTGCGCGAACTGTTCGACGAAAAGAACACGTTCGAAGGCCTCCAGAAGGGCTATCTGAAAGCACCCGGTGGCGTGGTGCGCTGGCGCGGCGAAGAAGTGCCGCCGCGGCAATTGCCCAAAATTCTGAAATCGCTCGACGGCGAGATCGACCCACTCAAAGCCGAAATCGCAAGCCACGACCGCGAAGTGCGCAGCGCCCACCTCGCCGCAGCAAAATCGTTGGGCAACAGTTGGGACGAATACCTGAAGGGCCTGACCGCACTCATCCACTACGCCGAGCACACCCACGCCAACCTCGTCGATTTGCAAGGCGTCTTCCATCACGTGCTCGCCGTGGTCACCGCCGACCGCAAAGTCAGCAAGAGCGAAATGAAACGCCTGATCGCGGCGTCGAACGATCTGCACAGCGCGCTCGAAGGCGTTCACACGCACGGGCTCACGCTGGGCCTCGACGATCGCACCGCAAAGCGCGCGGATATCGCGAACTACAAAGAGGCCTTGGGCGACTTCAAACTCCCGCCCGCGACGAACGAGAACATCGCCACCTGGCTCAACGTCATCGACGGCTGGGTCAATGGCGCCACGGGCCTGTTGATGGCGGTTCGCGGCAGCGCCTTGCAAGAACTGCTGATCGCAGAAGACGAGGTCGCAACCGCCCTCGCATCAGGCGCGCGGCCGGCAACTGCCCCCGCGGCCCCGGTGGTGCCGACGGACTATCCGCGCCTCATGCTGGGCGATGCACGTCCGCGCCAAGACAAACTCAGCTGGTGGGACCGTTTCCAAACCGCCGATGGCTGGTTCGCGGCCACCGCGCGCTTCGCGGTCGCCTTTACGGTCGTCGGTGCAGTGATCGTGATCGGCTCGCTGCTCGCCTACCCAAGCCTCGCCGAAGCGGAAACCTACGGCCCGGCTGTCGGCGAAGTCCCCGTCGATCAATTCCAATTCGAACCGCCGCAGGAACCACAGGAACCGCAAGCGTCACTCCGCGGCAGTTCGGACTAGACAGCGCGACGCAGAAGGACCCGCGTCGCGCTGCACTTACCAATTAACCCGGCAGCAAAAGCGTCAGCGTCGCCACAACGCCGCCTTCGCACAGGTTCGTGCCGGCAAAACATTCCGGCCTGCTCAAATCCGTATCCACCCAACGCACATCGAGCGTCACATTCTCAACCTTGGCCGACAATCCGATGTCGTAGAACACATAGTCAGGCGTGCCGAACGTCGCGTTCTCGTCGATCCACTGGTAGCCAACCCGGCCCGACGCCGACACACCGCCGTCGAAGAACCAGAACTTGTCGGTGATCGGCACCGACAGGCCGGCCGCCAATTCAACCGACGAACCGGACTCGAGGAAGTAGTCCGGGCTCCAGGCCACTTCGAGCGTGCCCGAGAAGCCGCCGAAGTCGTGCGCCAGGCTTCCGATCAGCTCGAAGTAATCGTTCTCGTTTGCGAACGGCGGGTAATCTGCCGTCGGATACCAATAGTAGACCGCCTTGATCGTGCCCGTCGTCGTTTCGCTCAAAGCAGCTGTGAACCCGGCGTAGAGATCGACCTCGAGATACGTCTCCGCAGCATCGTTGAAGTCGACGTTCGACGCCCAAACGCCGGCGAAGAACCCAGAGCCGCCGGTGTAGTCCACGCCACCCGAAACTGCGGGCTCGCCCTGACTTTGCGATTGGCCGCGGAAACGATAGTCGCTTGTCAAAGCGATGTTCGCGGTGAATGGCCCCCACGCCGGCTCGTCGTCGGCGCGAGAGACTGCCGGCAATGTCACCGAAACGGCCAGAACGAGACTGCTGAACGCTAAGAACTTGGACTTCATGACTTGCAAACCCCTGTTTTTGTAATTCGACCCGCTAGTGAACCTTCTCGCCATGCTGCGAGAGGTCGAGACCTTCCATTTCTTCCTCATGAGACACGCGCAGGCCCAGCGTGGCGCTGATCACCATCAAAATGACGAACGTAACGACCGCGCAGTAGGCGCCCGCGTAACCAAGGCCCAACAACTGCGTCATCACTTGGTTCGGATTGCCGTCGATCAGCCCCTTGCCCAGACTGTTGACGCTCGACAGCGCGAACACGCCCGTCAGCACCGCGCCCACCGCGCCGCCAATGCCGTGAATGCCAAACGCGTCCAACGAGTCGTCGTAACCCAAGATCCGCTTGAGCCAGACCGAACCGATGTAGCAAATGACACCGGCCGCAAGACCGATGATCAACGCGCCCTCCGGTGCCACAAAACCGGCAGCCGGCGTGATCGCGACAAGTCCTGCAACGGCGCCCGACAGCAGCCCAAGAACGCTGGGCTTCTTCACGACCAACCATTCGAAAAACATCCACGACACAGTGGCGGCAGCGGCCGCGATCTGCGTGTTCGCCATCGCAATACCGGCAAGTTCGTTGGCGGCGACCGCAGACCCCGCATTAAAGCCGAACCAACCGACCCAGAGCAGCGACGCGCCGGTCAACGCATAAAGCAGATTATGCGGCGCCATCTCTTCAGAGCCGTAACCCGTGCGCCGGCCCAGCACGATCGTGCAAACAAGCCCCGCAATACCAGCGTTGAAGTGAACGACGGTGCCGCCCGCGAAATCGAGCACGCCCATGGTTCCTAAAAACCCGCCGCCCCAAACCCAATGCGCGATCGGCGAATAAACCGCGAGCAGCCAAAGCGTCATAAACGCAATCAGCGCCGAAAACTTCATACGGTCCGCGAACGCGCCACAAATCAACGCCGGCGTAATGATGGCGAACGTCATTTGAAACGTCATGAACACGGATTCTGGGATCGTGGCCGCCAGCGAATGCGCAATGCCCGCCCCCATCCCGTGCAACATAAAGCGATCCAACCCGCCGATGACGCTTTGGTTGGACCCGCCATTCGTGAACGCAAGCGAATAGCCGATGATCGCCCAAACGATGGTGATGACCGCCGTGATGGCGAAACTTTGTGCCGCCGTCGCCAGGATATTCTTCTTGCGCACCATGCCCGCGTAGAAGAGCGCGAGCCCCGGAATGGTCATCAACAGCACCAATCCCGTCGACATCAGCATCCACGCCGTGTCACCGCTGTTCAGTTGAAGTGCAGCCGCATGTGGCGGCAAGACAACCGCCGGTGCCGCAGGAGCGGCAGCCGCTTCAACGGGAACGGCAGCAGCAGGCGCGTCTGCCGGAGCCGTGGCTGGTGCCTCCGCCGGAGCCGCCGCAGGCGCCTCCGTACCTTGCGCGAATGCAGCCACTGTCGTGAGGGCGATGGCGCAGAGCATCACGCTCAATCGCCTCACCATCAACTCAACCCCAAGTCCTAATCGTGCGCTCGTACCCATGTGTCGTAGTCCCCTCCCCAAAATTCGTGTCGTCAAACGCGGCGCACCCGCCAAAACGCAGGCGCGGCTCCTCGTGGCAATCCCCGCCCGCGTGGAACCTTGTCCGCAGCCGTCTTCGCGGGCCTGTTCGTCAGCATCCGCATCTGAATGCGGCTCGCCCTGTCGAGAACACGCAGCTTGCCCAGCGCAGCGACGCGGGCCGGATCGACAGCCGCTAGCATCTGCGCCAAGTCCAAACGCGATTGCGTGTCCGCCGATGCGCGCGCCTTCTTCGGCGGTGCAGCAGCACCCTTGCGCGATGATGTCAGAGCAACCGCGGTCGCCGCTCCGAACGTCGCGGCCAGAACCGTCGTGGTGTGGTCCTCCGGAATGCGCGACACCATGCGGAAGTAGACCGCCTTCGCAGTCGGCGCCATGAAGTCGCCGTAGATCATCGACGCGCCGACGAACACCACGGCGCCGATCGCCACCGTCCGCGCGAAGAGCGCCACAACACCGCTGCTCGCCCGCAACAGCTCTAGCGCTGCAAGGAAAAGAAAGAGGCCAACGAAACTCGTCCCTAAATGCGCGAGCCCCAACACTTCAGCGAGCGCCACCGGCGTCTGCCAAAGTGGCTCGAAAAACTTGTCCATGCCCCGAACCCATTCGCGTTTTCTAATTTCTTGCTGCAAACGCTAACGCGAGAAAACTCAGGGAAAAGTCCAATTTTTGTGCAATCCACCCTATGGAACTTCGCTAGTGCAGCAATGCAACAAAACTGCAATAAAGCCGGGCAAT